>DDPL01000051.1 GCA_002342175.1 Legionellales bacterium UBA2469
CATTTACAGAACATATCAAAATGAATGAGATGAACTACTTATGCCTTTAAGACTATGAAATCAAGCCCAGTTTGTATAATCAGCCGCTCAATTAAATTATTGAGCGGTTAGATTAATACCAATCCTAATGTGTTAATCCTTTCGCCATCTCATCGATAAAATCCATTTGATAAAATTTACTATCCAAGCGCATATTTGAAATTGATTTGGGACCCGCTGTGATACGTCTATCGCCGCGAAGGGCCAAAACCACATTTTCTTCCAATTCAGCAAGTGCTTCAGATTTCAAATCTTGCGGCCGTTTATCATAATCATCCATGGCTTTTGCTAAACGTTGATACCGTGGCAATAAATCTTTCTCAATTTCTTGTGCCAAATCAAGATAATCTTTATCGAATTGTCCAATTTCATGAATAGCTTTTAAAACCATTTCCGATAAGCGGTGCGGATTTTTATAAAGTTCGGTATTTATATTATCTAATGCTTCTTTTTGCGCTAAAGGTAAAAAGAAACTCAAAGTATGTAAAATCTGCGGCGCACGATAAACCATATACGCTAAGGCATGATAAGGCTTTTTATCTACCTCTACCTTTAAGAATTCTTGTGCCCATTGTTCAATTTGCTCAAGTGTAGGCATAGTTCCTGTTACACGTAACCAAGCACGGTCATAATCACTGATCGCAATAGAAAACATTAATTTCATGACCTGTTCTTTCACGACAATTGAGCCTTGATACATCGCACCAAAATTTTCTTTAATCCCCATCGGAAAATCAATCAGTCCATCTGCGCTCATCAAAATTCGCATCATCACTAATGATGCGATATCATAGTTCGCAATCCCAATGGCTCGACTCTCAATAATATCTTTTGGAAGAGCGCCCTTGCTTTCTGCTCGTGAACTGGTGTTGGTTAGTGCACCCAGATGAGCTGGAATAGTTAATTGACGAAACAGTTCTTGACTGGCTGGATGATGAATAAAACGCTGATAACCTTTGATGGCATGTTTAATAGCTACTTTCATAAGTTGGTAGTTTTGTGGGTCCTGAATTTCAAATTCTGATAACTGTTGCGCACGCATGGCATTTTCAGATGGATAGGTTGCGACCTGATGTACATAAGCTGGAAATCGTCCGTACGCTCCTAGGGCACAAGCATCTGAACCTTGAAAGGTGCAAAATAACTGTGAAAAAGATTGTGATACACGTCGATGGAAATCTCCTCCCAATCCATATAACACTCGCAATTGGACCATTTGTAATTGAGGATCGAAAGCCTGATGTTTTGCCAAAATTCGATTAGCATTTTTCTCTGCTTCAATTAAATCAATATGTGCAAATAATCCGCCAGATTTCCCTAAATCACTGGGGCCGGCAACATAAATGATTTCTCCATTTTTTATAATCACTTCTTTAAGATAGGGGTTACTTAACATCGCATCTAAAATGTGCTCTAAATTCACCAAATCTTCTGGTGTTTCACACAAAGGAACTAAATTAACAGGTGGCATACGAATATCATCAATATACAATTGATGACGTCGATAGGCAGAAAATCCAAAAAGAATGATCACTTCATTTAAGCTAATGGTATTTTCAGTGTCAGATAAAATATACGAAAATTGATCTTGATATTCTGTTACAAAGCTTAAAATATCCAATTCTCGATGAGAATCTGCACTAAAATGTGGTAGCATTTTTTTTAGGGTGTCAAAATATTTTGAATCGTTTCGTAGAAAATCGTGTAATTTTGATTTTTTAGGTAAAGACCATTGTGCATAATGTTTTTCATCATCAGCGAGCATTTTTATTTCTGCATAATCTCTAACGAGAAAATTAACCATTTCCTGAAAAACAGCTGCATTAGCCTTGCTGGACTGTCGAACAAATTGCTTTAAATCTCCTCGAAATCCCATCAAATCTACCAAATCCCTTAAAGCGGATAACTGTGCTTTGATATCCTCAGATAAACCTGGTTGCAAAATGGCCTTGTCAAAAACATATAACAGGCGTTTTTTCGCAATTTCAGCACCTTTCAAATTAAAATAAATATGATGCGCAATCGATTGTTGACATCGATTTAAATAATTGTATGCACTTTTCAATTGCGGAATATGAACCAACAAAGGTTCCAGGCGTAAGATATAACGCTGAATAACAGAGGATTGTAAACTCGATTCCATCGTTTCCATGGTGGCTCGATTGCGTTTTTTATTGCCATCAATATCGGCAACCACCCAGCTAGAAACATGTCGATATAACTGCTGATTGGCTCGCGTTAATCCAACTTGTATATCTTCTTCTTTGCAATTATGTGCCTCAGCAAACGCAGCAATATTTTTTTGATTAAATTTAGGCCAGCTTGACATCATGGTTAGGTACAAATCATCTTGACGTTGCATCTCATTTTCTGGAGTTAAATTTGCTTTTGGTAACCAGGACATGCTCTTTATTTTTTCTAATTGTTCTTCAATCTGTGCTGCGAATTGAGGATGAGGTTCAATTTGACTATCATATGCCAGAACATCCTTCACCAACTGATTTATAGCATGCCGCATTTCTTCAGATAATACTTCGGTTGGATGGGATGTTAATACCGGACGAGGGGGAAATGTTTCTCTCATCCATTTTGCGTAAACAAGTTTATGTTTTAAAGGCCAGTTTTTCGGAATGCTGGCATCATGCGCTGCCAAACGACTAACTTGTGTTTGCAATAATTTAGCATCTTCCACATGATTTAATAAAATTTGTTCTTTAAGTTTATGATTAAGCGATGGTGTTAATTTTTTAAAAAATCGCTGAATTAAATTCTCATCCTTCGCGACCGAAAAAAACCGAATGGCTTGTACAAATCTTCGGGTTAACATCACAAATCCTTGTTCGAGTTATTTGTGGCCATTATAAAAATATTCTTTTAAATAGCAAGCTTTACAGGCGGAATTCAATATAGTCTAACAATGCCAAGATATGGTCTTGACTTCCTACCCGCGCTGAAGAGACCAGGATTCCTCTTATCATGTTAAACATGACAAAAGTGGTTCTTGCTGCTGACTACTTAATATCGTTCGCTTCACAAGCTAACCCCGTGTGTCCAACGGTTTTTTTAATTTAACAATCCCAAGCCGCGACTTAAAATGTTTTGTGATGCAACGCTATCGGCATTGGCCTCAAAAAAACATTCAAGACAACGAAATTTTTCCTGAGTCAAACGATTCTCTTTTGCGAGATGGCCGCAGCCTAACGATGCCCCCTCGCCATCCTTTTTTGTACTCAAGCTGCACTCGAAACGCTCCCCACCCCTGCCCTAATATCAAACGATTCAATCCAGACTTTTGAGCCATTTACGACCTGGTACTTCTATCGTGCCACAAACGCTTTTGCTCATGTTGCCAATCTTTAAATCTTCCATCACAATATTGGCGAGGTTTTTGCGTAATATAGGTTAACCATTAGGTTAAAGTGATTTTTGCCATTAAAAATAGGACATTACCAATATTTTCACCTCCGGGAACATAGGCCCCCATGACCATCACATTTTTATAATGCATGGACGCCAAAGGCAAAGCACCTGGAAAAGGCCAATTGTTTAAAATATCGGGACGAGCCGTCATCATTGCTGTAAAGCCTATTCCTAAACCTGAATCCTCTGTTGGATGATAGGTCAGTAAATACCCATACCCGCCCATCGGCTGCACATTTTTATGCGAATCTAAAAAAACTATCGCATAAAGCCCTTGCCAATTACCATGCTCATCCCAAATGCCTTTGCCCATCCCCGTTCCCCAAGGATTTTCGTTATAATAGGGCAATTTGTCGGGTGTATAAGTCCATCGATTATGCCATGCATAGAAAGGCACATATAAATCACCATGTCCTTGCGTCCAAATCTGATTTAAACGGTTTTTAATTTGTTCCCATGAAGAAGGCAAGGGCGGTACATCAGCATGCGCCATTCCAAATGAAGAGATGAGTACAACACATATATATACTCGAATAAAATGCATAATTGATTATCAATATCCTATTGCATTAAATTAAACCACTTGTTTGTATCATCACTTGTGCTGCCCAATGCATCATATATTGCACCATTAAAGGCAAGCGCTCACCACCACGATGCTCTGCCATTTCCGCATGTTCTAGTTCATCTTGATACATTTGACGAACAATAGCTCGACTTTTGAAGTCTTGGCGGGGTAATTTCCATAAATGCGATGCCAAATGCTGGCCTACTTGTTCTTCCGTTGCAATGACAAAACCCAAACTGATCTTATCGCTCATCATCGACGCCAGCAATCCAATGGCAAATGCACCGCAATACCAGACTGGATTAAAAAAACTGGGCCTGTCATCAAGTTCTTTTAGCCGTTCTACACACCACACATAATGCGCCCATTCTTCTTCGGCAGCAGCATTCAGTTCTTGCTTTAATTCAGGGTTTCTTGCCAATAGCATTTGTCCACGATATAAACCCTGTGCTGCTACTTCACCGGCTAAATTCACACGCATCATACTTTGAGCTTGATGCTTTTCCACTATACTCAATGCAATTTCTGGCTCATGTTTTGCAGGATTAGGAATATGCGTTGAGGTTGGCCATGCCGGATAGGCCACTTTCAACAGCTTATCAAATTTAATTATGTACTCATCTAAGAAACTTAACATGTCAAGGCTACAATTCCAAGGGTAAATTAATGGTGATGTGATAATTGGTTGAGCGATAAATCCCAACCGATTATTCTAAAGAAGCCAATTCCTCTTGTCCATCAACAAAAGGTGTTTCAGTGCCACTTAAGGATTTTATCACATTATCATAAACCAAAGGATGGCTAAAGCCATAAATGGTGTTTGTTTCATAATTTTGACTGAAACACCCCATGAATGAATCCGCCGCATTTTGGTAAGAATTTGTTCGTCTCCTGATATTTTTTTTTAAAAAAATACCATGATTTTTCAGCAACTTCTTGTCGGCCTGATTGAGCAACCTTTGTGGTTTGGTTAAGGTGAATACTATTTAGCGTACATGATATTGTTAAAAGAGCTTTTGGGTCAGGCGAAGCATGTGCATCAAACACTGCAACCCGTTCTAAATCGTTTGGAAAGTCAAAAGGGTTTTATACTCTAATGGTACACACATTTTAGATGGATGATGCATTACGCTTTTATTCTAGCTAATTTTATATGTTGAATTTCTTCCGTCACGATTCGACAGATTTTTTGTTGATCTTCTAATTGTAAATAAGGATGCATCGGTATACTCATCACACGAGCAGCCGCACGCTCTGTGACAGGATAAACTTTATCATCAGGATAGAGTTCTTTGAAAATTGGTTGTTGATGCAAACCCAATGGATAATGAACAGCTGTTGGAATACCTCTTATACTCAACGCTTCTTGTAAAGCCTCGCGATCATCCACCTCAATGGTATACTGCGCATACACACTTAAATTCTGTGCTTCCACTTTTGGTGCTTTTATGGATGGAGGTAATAATTGTGCGTAATGTTTAGCGACTTTCTGACGCAATTGAATTTCTTCTTCAAAAATTGCCATTTTCTCAATTAAAATTGCAGCCTGAATAGTATCCATACGTCCATTGATACCTAAACTCGTGTGGTAATAACGCTTTGATTGTCCATGTAAACGAATTTCAAGCATCCGACGTGCAAGTTCCGTATCATTGGTAAAACATGCACCACCATCCCCATAACAACCGAGAGGTTTCGATGGAAAAAAGCTCGTGCAACCAATGGTACTTAAACCACATGAACGGCGACCTTTGTATAACGCACCAAAACTTTGTGCGCCATCTTCAATCACAGGAAGATTATATTTCTCGGCAATGGCATTAATCGCATCAAAATCTGCACATTGTCCATAGAGACTGACAGGCATAATTGCCTTGGTTTTAGAGGTTATCATTTGCCCAATGGCATTTGGCAACATATTGTAATTGTTCGGATCGATATCCACAAATACAGGCTTAGCACCTAATAATGCAATAACTTCCGCTGTGGCAAAGAAGCTAAATGGTGTGGTAATCACTTCATCTCCATGCGATACACCAACTGCCATTAGGGCTATCAAAAGGGCATCTGTTCCACTTGCAACAGCAAGGGCATGTTCGACGCCTACAAATGTTGCCAATTTTTGCTCTAATTCATCGACTTCAGGTCCCATAATGTAGGCGCCATGATCTAAAATGGCCTTGATTCGCACCATAACTTTATCTTCAATACGCTTAGATTGGGTTTTTAGGTCGATAAATTGCATGATAATTCCCTATAATCCTTCAGATTTTTTTAACATAAATGTGGAAATCGCTGATGCGCTTCCTCGATATCACCGTAATATTCAATTTGCCCTGCATTTAATACCAATACTTTATTACAAAACTCATTGATAAGCTGCGGTGAATGGCTCGCAAAGACCACAATTCGAGAATTGTTTAACAACGTTATCATTTTGGCTCGAGCCTTTTCCATGAAATCTGCATCCCCGGCACCAAAAATTTCATCAATCAATAAAATATCAGGCTGAATGCTGGTGCTAATCGAAAACGCCAGGCGCACCATCATTCCATTGGAATAAGTTCGAACAGGCATATGCAGGTAATCTCCCAAACACGAAAATTCAGCAATCTCCTCGGTTTTCTCTTGGATTTCTGCTTTGGTTAACCCCAGTAACAACCCCCGGGTATAAATATTTTCATAGCCCGTGCACTCCGATTCAATCCCGTGCATAATATCCAGCATCGAAGATATTCTGCCTTCAAATTCAATTTGTCCATCGCTTGGCTCATAAATGCCTGCCAACAAACGCAAAAAAGTACTTTTTCCAGCGCCATTATGACCAATTAATCCCACCCTATCGCCATGCTGAATATTAAGCGAGATATCATTTAGTGAGCGAACGACAATCCGTTGATTTGAATCTTGTAACACACGACCGCCTGTGGCCATGCGAATAAAATTCTTTTTGAATGACACCGCATTCATATTATAAATAGGAAATTCAACCGAAACATGATTTAGATTTATAAATGCCATTTTTTATAACCAATAAACGATGCGTGAACGATAACGCACAAATAAAATATAATTAATCCAAGCACTACAGAGCGTTATTAAAAAGACCACCCCATACTGTGTGCTATCTAAAGTTAAACCTAGTAAGGGTTGGCGAATCAATTGCACAAAACTATACAAAGGGTTGAGCAAAATAAACCATTTATAATTTCCATTGAGGACGGATGGTTCCCACATCACCGGTGTTAGGAAAAACAAAACTTGTAGTAAACTTTTAATAACCTGGCCTAAATCCCTGTAACGTGCGCATATCATGGATATTAAATTGGTCAACAAACAAGCGTTTAAATAAAACAAAACCATGTTTATAAAGATAGTAAGCCATGACCAGGATACATGATAACGATGATGAAAAAATAGATAAATGGGCAACATGACTAAAAAATTATGTGCAAAAATAATCAGATTTCGCATACACATTCGATGAATATGAAACGTATAGGGAATTTTGATTTGCCGAATTAAGCCCGCTGAAAATAAATACGTCTCAGTTCCCTCATGGATAAGTCCAGAAATCAAACCCCAGGCCAACATCCCCGTAACTAAGTAAGGGAAATAAGAATCGAGATCCATGTGAAACAAACGCGAATACAAAAAACCCATACTATAAACTGTAATTGCCATACTGAGGGTAATCCATAACGGTCCAATGACCGAACGGCGATATCGCAATTTAATATCTTGCCAGGCTAATGCAAACCAAATCCTCCACATCTTAAAACCATTAACGATATCTATCAACGCTTTTTGTCGCTGCAATTTTTGTTTTGTTCGTTGATCTAGTAACGGCAATTCTATTGTCGTTTCAGCATTATTCAAAGCAGTCATTACAAATCCATAACAAGTTGTGTTTTATTTTTTACATTTTAAGCCATATTTTGACAGCTTATCAAATATCTTACAAGCCTAATCATCCAAAGACACTAGCATATAACACTGATGAATTTTAAGATCCCGTTTAAAATCCATATCAATGGTTTTATGGCTCATATTGGTCACATAAGCATATTCTTTAACACGCTCGTCTAACTTAAATGTTCTTAAATGCGTCGAGAAATAGAGTCTTCCACCTGGCACCAAATGACGCATCGCAAAACGAATCATTGGTTCATGATCGCGTTGAATGTCTAAAGTACCCTGCATTCGTTTGGAATTTGAAAAACTTGGCGCATCCATATAAATCACATCAAATTTATCATGAGTGGTTTTTAACCACTCCATCACTTCGGATTGAATAAATTCATGCTTCGCCAAGGGAAGTTGATTTAAAGTAAAATTATCTTTTGCCCAATTTAAATAGGTATTTGATAAATCGACATTGGTGGTTACGGCACCACTTAAGGCGGCATGCACGCTCGCTGTTCCTGTGTAACAAAATAAATTTAAAAACCGCGTTTGGGGTTTTAAATGAGCAAATTCTAAACGTAAGAGTCGATGATCTAAAAAGATGCCCGTATCCAGATAATCATGTAAATTTAAATAAAATTTTGCAAAACCTTCGCGAGCAATGATACGTTCTTTTTTATCATCATGTTTTTGATACTGTTCGATCTTTTGCGGTTTTCTTTGCTTGACGACGATTTTATTTGGTGACACACCAAAAATCTCAGGAACCACAGCCATCACATCCAATCGTCGCATCGAAGCCACATGCTCCGGAACGCTTTTGGGAGGCATATATTCTTGTAACACCAAATACTCGCCATATTTATCAATGGCAAAAGCATACTCTGGCAAATCTGCATCATAAACACGATAGCACTCAATTCCTTGACGTTCAGCCCATTTTTTCAGATTTTGGACGTTTTTTCGAAGTCGATTGGCGAACATTTGTGCCGATTCACTTATTTTTTGGGGCCCCGCATGACGCAACTGGTTGGTTTCATCTAGGCGCACGCAATATAACTGACAAGGAAGTGCACCGTTATAAAAAGAATAGTTTTTATGAGAACGCAATCCCAATGCTTTGGCCAACATTGGATCACTGGTCAAAAGACCAGCCTCCCAACCTTGAAAATCTTTATGCAAAACTTCTCCAATTTCTTGATACAATGGAATTAACTCCATTTGCTCACCCAAACGTTCTCCATATGGTGGATTCATTAAAATCAAACCTTTTTCATGCAAGCGTTTTGAGTTCCGAATCGGTTGGTGCCCCCAAGAAATATAACTATCAACATCTGCACGTCTTGCGTTAGCCTTAGCATAGTCAAGTACACGTCGATTTGCATCACTGCCAAATAACCGAATATCCAAATGGCGTCGCTGTGCATGTGCGTTTTTTCGACATTCTTCCCAAAGCAATGGATTATGCAGTAACCAAGCGCTAAAACCTTGATCATCTCTTAATAAACCCGGCGCCATTCGCAATGCAATCATAGCAGCTTCAATCACAATAGTGCCACTGCCACACATTAAGTCTGCAAAATGTCCCCCTTGAGAAACAATCTGTGGCCAATTCATGCGCCATAACAATCCTGCGGCTACATTCTCTTTCAATGGTGCAGCGCCCTGTTCAAGACGATAGCCCCGTTGGTGTAAACTATGTCCTACCAAATCCAAACTCACTGTTACTTGATCATGTTTCAAATACGCATGAACTTGAACATTTGCATCGCGTTTGTCAATTTGGGGACGTTGTCCTGATAATGTTCTAAAATGATCGACAATGGCGTCTTTGACGACTTGCGCCGAATACATTTCATTACGCAATTCTTCTGAAATACCATGAAACTGAACTTTTAAAGTCTGTTCCCCAGAAAAAACAGTTTGCCATGGAAATTGATGACACGTTTGATACAAATCTTGAGATTTCGATGCCGGTCCATTGAAGAGAACTAAATGCACGCGATTGGCCAATCTTGACCATAAAGCAATTTGATAAATCGTTTCTAAACTCGCATCGCCATACACGCCTTGTGGATTATTTTTAACATTTTCTAAACCCAACGCTTCTAATTCAAGGGTTAATAAATTCTCTAAGCCCTTGGGGCAACTGACAAAAATCGGAAATAACATGTTTGGTGACCTAAAATATTTTGAGCAATTATAGCCTAATTTGCAGGGAAAAAGGAGTGAATTTGCTTGAAAATCTTCCAAAACTTAGCGAAAATATGTCATGATTTTAGCAGGTAGACGTTCATGATATTCGCACGGAAAAGATTTGGGCAAAATTTCTTAGAAAATACATTTGTGATTGAACAAATCATTCATGCATTTCATCTCCAACCACAAGACCATGTTATTGAAATTGGTCCTGGTCGAGGTGCACTTACCCAATATCTTTTACAAGCCCTCGATAATCTCACAGTCATTGAAATTGACCGCGACTTATTCGCAAAATTACAACACTTTCCAAATGCACATAAATTAACAGGTATTTGTGAAGATGTTTTAAATGTTGATTTTAGCCAATTTCCACCTCCATTACGAATTATCGGCAATTTACCCTATAATATTTCAACACCCTTAATGTTCCACCTCTTATCTTTTCGGCAACATATTCAAGACATGATGTTTATGCTACAAAAAGAAGTGGTTGAACGCATCATGGCCCAACCCGGCGATTCTCATTATGGTCGTTTAAGTGTTATGTTCCAAAGCTACTGTGACGCAGAAAAAATCATTGATGTGCCACCTGAATGCTTCAACCCAGCCCCAAAAGTTGACTCCGCAGTCATTTACTTAGCTCCCAAAAAAAATGCGCCTAAGATTGCATTCGAAACCCTAGAAACCATCGTTAGCCAAGCATTTGGAATGCGTCGAAAAACATTGTCCAATAATTTTAAGTCTTTTTTTTCAGCCGAGGATTGGGAACATATCGGCATTGATCCCAGTCGACGCGCGCAAGATCTTTCTTTAAACGAATTTGAGAATATAGCTGCATACACCACAAAAATAAACTAGACTTGTAATAGTACCCAATAGGAGATAATGATTGTTCGACCAACAAAAAAGATTCTCACAAAAAAATGTGACTCGGGCCAAACTTCATGCTGTTTTGCCCCCAGAATCGTTGCTGGCCGAAGATAGACGTCAAGGATGTATCAAAAATATTGAAATGCACCTAGGACTTCCGCCTAAACGGTATCAACAAATGGTGTTGCCCCTCCTAAAAGAGGTGGCTGCCGGTTGTCAATTATTACCTTCAAATCAACACCCTTTTTATACCCAATCCGGAGGACTGCTGGATTATGCATTGTTTCGCGCAAAATCAGCCATTATGTTATTCCGCTTGATTGCACTTCCCCCTGATACTGTTCAACTCTCTGAGGAACAATCCTTATGGGCTTATGTCCTTTTATCGGCCTCTCTTTTACGCGGTATGGGAACGATTTGTACACACTTCAGTATAGATTTACATAATCAAAGCGGAAACCGCCTAGGCACTTGGAATCCTCTTTGGGAACGGTTTGTTGATCGTGGCGATTTTTATCATATTCATGAGATTCCAGAGCCATTAGATGAACTTTGCCCCCACGTTACTCCTTTAATTGCCAGACTTTGGATGCCACAAAATGGCTTTAGTTGGATTTCTAGTCATCAGGAAGCATTATTGTCTTGGCTAAAGATGCTACAAGAAGAAACCGAAGGTTTAAGTATGTTGGAAGCCATTCTGGAGCGCGCAGAAGCACTTGCTTGGCAAGAATTATCGGAGTTGATGTTAGCTCATGGCGCCCACGATAAATTACACATCGATGCCCGTACACCCTCCTTTATTGATGCCCCAATGACCGATAATTTAGAACTGCAAAGAATCGGTTTGGAATTCATCAAATGGCTTAACGAGGCTATTGCTCGAGGCCAAATGATGATTAATCAATCACCGCTCATTGCCCAGACCAACGGTATTTTATTATCATCAGAAGCATTTAAATGGTTTTTACAACACCACCCTCATTTTAAAAATTGGCGCTTAATTCAAAAAGCGGTGATGAGTTTAAACATTCATATTAAAGATGACCAGAATTTACAAACACACAATCGTCAAAAATCCGAAAATGATGGCATCCTCATTCATAAACTTGGGGTCTTACTGCCCAAAGAAGTCTTATGCAGACAAGTCCAGCAAAATCTTAATTTTAGAATCAAGAGTATGGCTCTAACGCAAAAACAAAATTGGGAAAACTTCGTTCATGGTAAAGAAATTCAACAAGATTTTCTCAATAAACGACTGAATGCAGAAGGTCAGTGGGAAACCTATGAGAACAGCCCTGAGCTATCTCCAGGAAGAAAAAATGGCTAATTATGCCATCGGTGATTTACAGGGTCATTTAACCCCCTTAAAACGTTTATTAGATAAAATTAAATACGAACCCACACAGGACACGCTGTGGTTTGTAGGCGATCTCGTCAATCGTGGTCCTGAATCCTTAGAGACATTACGTTTTATCAAATCACTCCCCTCAACAACAAAAGTTGTTTTAGGCAATCATGATTTATATCTCCTTCAAGTTCTATATTCAAAAACCCCCAAGCGCTATCAAGATACTCTCGATGAGATTTTAAATGCACCTGACAAAGATGAGCTTAGTCATTGGTTACGCCGCCTACCCTTTTGTCATTATGATGAAAAAATCAATGTATTCATGGCCCATGCTGGCCTTGCGCCCATCTGGACCATACAAAAAGCACTGCAACTTGGACAAGAATTAGAACAGATCTGCCGTACCGATGCGTTTTTCGAGTGGATGAACCTATATTTTAATCCACACCCCCACCAATGGAGCGATGGGCTCCATGGGCTCCCACGCTGGCAAATCATCGGTGATTATTTTACGCGCATGCGATTTACCCTGAAAGATGGCAGTTTAGATTGGCGTTCGCATGATCGCGTTAGCCATGCCCCTGAAGGTTGTTACCCGTGGTATGCCTGTCCGGCTCGACAAAACTGGGACGCCACGATTGTTTTTGGGCACTGGGCATCATTACTGGGAAAAACAGGATTCACTCATTTTCAAGCAGTGGATACAGGATGCCATTGGGGTGGTCATTTAATTGCATTAAATCTTGAAACACTTCAAAGAACCTTTTAATTTTCATTTGGTTCGTCTCATGCTAAAATAGTCACAATTTTATAGACCTCGGTTTAATATGATTACCATTAAAACGCCAGAGCAAATTGAAGATATGCGCATTGCAGGACGCTTAACGGGACAAGTTCTACAAGCCGTCAATGGCATTATTGAGCCTGGCATTACCACCATGGACATTGAAAAGTTCTGTGAAGATTATATTGTCAATGTCTTAGGGGCCAAACCAGGCAGTAAAGGGCAATATGGTTATCCCTATTGTGTCAACACATCCGTTAATCATGTCATATGCCATGGTATGCCGTCTGATAAACAAAAACTATTGCCACATGACATCGTCAATGTTGATATCACAGTTATCTACAATGGTTTTTATGGTGACAGCAGTAAAATGTTTTGTATTGGTGAACCACAACCGTTTGCCAAGCGTCTAGTTGATACCACGCAGCAAGCCCTCTATGCCGGCATTAAAACCGTTAAACCAGGGGTTACATTAGGCGATATTGGACATGCCATTCAAAGTGTAGCAGAACGACAAGGCTATTCTGTGGTACGCGAATATTGTGGACATGGTATTGGACAAAAAATGCATGAAGACCCACAAGTTCTTCATTATGGACGTCCTGGGCAAGGTGCCGTTATTGAAGAAGGCATGACATTTACGATTGAACCGATGATTAACCAAGGTAAAGCGGATGTGAAACATCTGCAAAAAGGCGGCTGGATGATTGCGGTGACAAAAGATAGAAAACTCTCGGCGCAATGGGAGCATACGATCCTAGTTACCCCTACAGGTTATGATATTTTGACCTGGCGTGAAGAAGAAGAGGGAATGATTAAGAAAGTAGATGGTTAATTAATCTTTAGAAATCATCCCCGTGATTTTTTAATCATAACCACTGAACACCGTATGCGTAGTTTCCCCAGCAAATCTCTGCGATGGCTCCATGAGATATGGACGACACCCCTGCCGGCGTTCCAGTATAAATAATATCTCCAGCTTTAAGTGGAAAAAATTGGCTGATATACACCAACAACGCTACAGGCTGCATCATCATATCGGCTCCTTTGGCTAATTGACGAACCGTGCCATTCAAGGACATCTGAAAATCCGTCTCTAAATAATGGCAAAATTGGTGGACAGGAATCCAAGGCCCCATAATCGCTGCATCTTGAAATACTTTTGCAGTGGTCCAGGGATGGCCTTGTTTTTTTAAAGCTGTCTGGCGCGTTCTTAGTGTCATATCAAGCCCCAATGTCACATCAGAAATAGCATTTTGTGCCGTTTCGATATTCATGCGATATCCATCCTGAGCGACACGAAAAACGATTTCACATTCCGGTTGAACCGCGCTATCTCCATCTGGAAAATTTACATCGATTTGCTCACCCCAATTAGAGACTTGTTTTAAAACACTTGCTGGTTTTAAAAACAATACCGGTTTATCTGGAACGATATCGCCAAGTTCTTTGGCATGATCTAAATAATTTTTTCCCACACAGATGATTTTATCAATTGACATATTCAACACCTATTTTTTTCCCTTTAATTTTTCCTTTTATAAAATGTTCATAGGCTTTTTTAGCTTGGCTTTTTTCGATGGCAACATAAGCATGTAAGGTTAAAATATCAATCTTTCCAATCATTTCAGATTTTAAACCAGCCTCTTTCGTTAATGCGCCTAAAATATCCCCAGGACGAATTTTATCTTTTCGACCTGCCATAAGGCGTAATGTCACCATATTTGGTGGTAAAACACCTCCCTCTGAAGGGGTTAAAGTATCAATTTTACGCCAGATCAATGACTCGCCCATCAACGCCTCAATAGCACATAAACGTTCTCCATCATTAACCGTTGTAATGCTCAAAGCAAGCCCCTTACATCCTGCCCGCCCCGTTCGTCCAACGCGATGAACATGAACCTCAGGTTCAAACGCTACATCATAATTAATTACAGCCGGCAATTCGTTAATATCCAACCCGCGCGCAGCAACATCTGTCGCGACTAAAATACGACGGCTATGATTGCTAAACTGAATCATCGCTTGATCGCGTTCAAATTGTTCCAAATCCCCATTCAGAACACACGCACTAAATCCCTCACGATTCAGTTGTGTTGCCACCTCTTGGGTTTTTTCTTTGGTATTACAAAAAATCAACGTTGATGAGGGTTGATAATGTGCCAATATTTTTTTTAAGACCGCATATTTTTCATTTTGGTTTTGCACTTCAATGAATGTCTGCTCAATATCTTGTTGAATAGTTTGTTCCTCAACTTTTATTTCTTGCGGATTTTTCATAAATGTTTTAGCCAATTGTTTAATGGCTGTGGTAAACGTCGCTGAAAATAATAAGGTTTGCCTTTTAGATGGACAATGTTGCAAAACTTGCTGAATGGATTCAAGAAATCCCATATCTAACATACGGTCTGCTTCATCCAAAACGACGGTATTCACTTGGGAAAGCACCAATGTTTGATGTAACAAATGTTTTAAAACACGCCCAGGTGTTCCAATGATAACATGCGCTCCGTGCCTTAAAGAATCATATTGCGGTCTGATGGGCATTCCACCGGATAAATTTAAGATTTTTACATTTGGCAACTGTCGTGCTAGACGTCGAAGAACTTGACTGATTTGTTCAGCAAGTTCTCGAGTGGGACAAAGCACCAGCGCTTGAGGTGATGTTCTTTCGATTTTCAATTGTTGCAGGATATTTAATCCAAAGGCGACTGTTTTACCACTACCTGTTTGGGCTTGCGCGATAACATCCTTATGATTCAGCATTAAAGGTAAGCTCTGTGCTTGAATGGGTGTCATTTGCTGATAATTTAAAGAAAGTAGATTATTCAATAATTCTGGGCGCAACAAGAGGGCAGAAAAAGAGCATTCCTTTTTCAATCCAGGAAATTCTTTTTCTAAATGAGTATCCATTTGAGTCTATGAGATAAGAAACGAAACATATTTTAACATGCATTGTAATAAAACCAAATTCACGATAATGCTATCACGACGAACATTGATTTTTTTATTTGCGCATTCTAGAATCCAGAAATTTTTTTTAGCTCTTGGAATCTTTTGCTCTCTCGTATTGAATCGATTCTTACATTTTCATTTATCGCATTGACATCGATTCCAACGATAATACGTTCTTCTATCTTCTCACCTTGCTTTTTGATATTCTCCACAATCTTCAATGTTCTATCTCAGCGACCCGGTCTGTCATCCTTTAAACCAATACGACAATTCACAGTCGATAGTTCAGAGCGTTAATTTTTTAGTCGATTCATTAAATGAACTTATTGAATGTTTAGGCCCCTTACTCACCATTCGTGTCATTGTGCCGGGAAATGGGGAGTATGATGGGACTAGAACAGAAATATCCTTACTGACCAAAGTAGAAGAATACCTGCGTGCTTTATCAACAAACAATTATTTAAACCTCATTTCTCTCATACTATTCGTCGGCGCCTTAATATGAAACAAAGGATTTCTTGTGATTGAGTCATTATCCATCAAAATACAGTAAAAAATTAAATTTTTGTTATCGGGGTTTAAATTTTTCAAAGGATTGTTTGATAGTTTCTATTTTTTCTTCGCTTGTTGTTTTAGCTTTTTGAAAAAGAAATAGCGCTCGTCCTTTACTTTTTTTGGAATCAATTAACTGAGTCGCAATTAGGAGTAATCCTAAACCTGTTAATGCAATCGCTATATTTTTTACAATGGTCGGCCATGCTATACGATATGATGCCATTTCTGAATTCTTGCTATTTAAAAACGTCATGATATTCGTTTTAAATGTTGGAAAATCATCCCAATCTTTTTTCTCATAAAATTCAGTCGTTCGTTCTCTCAATTGCATAGATAGTTCAACTAAGATTTGTCCTTTTGATGACCTTTTCTGCTTTAATATCTCTCCATAGTTATGCAATCCTTGAATGGCATCAAGTAAAACTGTTTTCTGGGTTTCGATTGAAGTTATAAAATCAGATGAACCATGAACGTTCACATCTTGTGTGGAAAGGGAAGGCGCCATCACCATGATTAAATTTAATGCACGCTCATATTTAATTATTTTGCTATCAATCTCAGCTTTGTCTATATTTATAAAAGTAATCGCCTCTTCCAGTTCATTTGGATGATTTATTATTTGTTCTTTCATTTCTTCATAGTGATTTTCATCAAGCTGATATTGACGATGAGGCAAATACGGATTAGATTGGCCACCTGCTTTTTCATAATGAATATCTATTTGAGTGCAAAAATCTTCCCATGAAAGGTCACTTCGAAGGAGTGGCAAGACTAAATTCCCGAGTGTTTTTTTAAAATGAAGGGCTGCGAGTTCTTGTTGTAATGATTGAAAAACCATTTGTACATCAATTCCGGTACTCATCAAATGCCTAACTTGTTCTATATCATGATTTTTGACTGCTTTTGCAAGCATTATTTTCTCTAAAACATCTAAACCATCCTCAAAATTTCTGATGAATGTAGAGATATCATTTGAATTTTTTTTCGTTGCTGCTCTTGCTTCTGCTTTATGTTTATTCACGTAATGTTGGAAACTTTTATATCCTGCTTGAGTCACATCGAACATAAAAGGATTTGATGAACCATTATATTGATAATCCATCACTTGTCTTTTATTCATATAATCTTGCCAAGTTAGGTTTTGAAAATGAAGCATAGCCTCTTCTCGTATGAACTTAAGTAGATTTATTCGATGTTTTAATGAAGTAATTGCTGCTTGTATACTGGATTCGTCGGATGTTAACAGTGACGCAGTGGCATAACCGCTTTGAATTGCTGCGCTCTCTATTGGGCCAAAACTAAAAGTATTTTCTGGAATTTTTATGTCTTTACCATTGACCTCAATCAATTGACGTTCTAATTTAATGGTGTTTTTAATCTTTTCTAGCTGATGAAGATCATTAAACTCCTCTTGATTTAAACGAAACGTATTTGGATGACCATCAGGTGAAGTATGAAATGTCAATAATTTTTCAACTTGGCTAAAGGAAAGTCGTAGCATGTCTGCGGGCAACTCGCCATATTTATTACGAATATGGCGAGTTGCTCCATATTTTTCGAGTAAAAGTATAGCGTTGTAATCTCGCCTAGCATAGGCAATATGCAATGCAGTATTGCCCCTAGTTGGTTCCTGGTAATTAATCTGCTGAGAAGCTCCCAGACGTAGCAATTTTTCTGCTATTTGCAGATTACTAACATCTAGGTCCATATTCCCACCATTACTTTTATCTGTATAGCCTTTTGCAATAACCAGTTGTAAGGGCGTTTGACCGACAGTAGTGAGTTTCCCATGACCCTCATTTGAAAATAAGCCAAAGCACAATCCAGTGGTTTCGGTTTCCATCGGTTCCGGGTACCTCATCATTGTATCCGTTTTATTTATCCAAACTAAACGCTGATCTAAAGTTTGGTTTTGCTCAGCAGAGGTTAATAATTCATCAACAAGCTTATTTTGAGCATTTCCTATCAACCATGTAAATGGAACTACTCCTTCAAATGATAAATTTTGATTTAAATCCAAGCCTTTTGCTAATAATTGGCCTCTTAAATCATCATCCAGATAATCTAAAAAGTTAACAATACCTTCAAATTCTTCTCCAGATCCCGAATAACTTTCAACACGCCATTTTGTATTGACGGCGTTAGTATCGAGAAGAAGTCGCGCTAGTTCTTCTGCAATATTGAAAATCTCAGGATCACGATTAAAAAGTAATGTGTCAGCATGTTTATTTTTACAAAGTAAAGTGCATCGCTCTTTTAATGAGTTCATTGCAATAAGCTCAATTTGTTTTTTATACTAGCAGTATAGCATGCAGAATGTGCTGGCAATTCACCGACATTCGTTTCGCCTAAGGAAATTATTCTCTGAAATCCCCGATGAAATAGTCTAGAAGCTTTCGCCGCATATTGGAAAATCTGCCTAGAAGATCTCATATGATTGATCAATTCGCAGAATATTTTGAAAAAAAGAGTATGTCCTAACTTTAGATACAGATATTACAAGTCTTATGGAAATGGCTCCCCGGACAGGACTCGAACCTGTGACCTAATGATTAACAGTTATAAAATAAACGTTTCTATCTATTTCTAATTTTTTCTAAAATATATTTAAATCCATATACAGCAAGGCTTTCTAGTACTATAATCACCTCTTGTCTTTACTTAACTATTCTACACAATCTTTCTACATGGCTTCTACATGGAAATTAAGGGATCTCAATAATGAAGTTAACTAAAATGAAATTGACTAAAAAAATTGTTGAAGAGGCCGAACTGCCTATTGGTAAAAACCAAGTGTTCTATCGTGACATTGAATTAAAGGGATTTGCCTTGCGCGTGACATCAAATGGCAGCAAAAGCTTTGTCGTAGAAAAAAACATCGGCAACAAAGTACGCCGCATTACATTAGGCAAGTATGGCGCGTTAACCACTGAGCAGGCACGCAAAGAAGCTCAAAAAATTATTGGGCAAATAGCGACAGGGATTGACCCTCTTGCTGCAAAACGCACCGCCAAAATGAACGCCATTACTCTCAATGAGGTGTTTGATGATTACACCAAAGCTCGTAAGTCGTTAAAACACAACACGTTATACAATTACAAACGGGTGTTAACGATTGCTTTCGCTGACTGGGGTAGTAAGCCGCTAATCTCGATCACCAAAGACAAGATTGCCAAGCATCACGAGAAATTAGGTAAAGAACATGGTGAGGCCTATGCCAATTTAGCAATGCGCCTGCTACGCGCCCTCTTCAACTTCGCGGCGGGACAATATGAAGACGCACAAGGCAAATCGCTCATCACTGAAAACCCCGTGAAACGCCTATCACAAACTCGCGCCTGGTATCGTGTTGAACGACGACAGACCTTTATTAAGTCCCATGAATTAGCGCCTTGGTACGCGGGAGTTGAGCAATTGCAAAATGAAACCTTGCGTGATTATCTACTATTGCTCATTCTAACCGGATTACGCCGACAGGAAGCCGCTACTCTGCGCTGGGATCTGGTTGATCTAACCTCTAAAACGTTAACCGTGCTTGATACAAAAAATCATGAATCGCACACGCTACCCCTTTCTAATTACCTCTATGAATTGCTATTATCGCGCAGCCAACAAAAGATAAATGATTATGTCTTTCCTGGCACCGGTGCGGCAGGCTACATCATTGAACCACGCAAACAAATGGTACATGTCACCAAAGCATCAGGCGTACATTTTACCGTTCATGACTTAAGACGAACCTTCATCACGATAGCCGAGGGCTTGGATATTTCAGCCTATGCCTTAAAGCGACTAATGAACCACAAAATGAACGGCGACATTACCGCTGGTTATATTGTCACTGATGTTGAACGCCTCCGAAAACCCATGCAACAAATCACTGATTATATTTTGAAATGCATGAGTGCTATCGCTCCAACCGATATTTTAACAATCTAACCCACAAGCAAAGGAACATTTCATGAAGAAAGAGCTTAAAACAACGAATGAATCACTGCTTCTCGATCAAAATTATAAACAGTTTTTGAGCGGCATCAAGGAGCGATTACAAACAGCACAGATCCGCGCAGCACTGGCTGCCAATAGTGAGTTAATTCAATTTTATTGGGAGCTAGGAGCCGATTTAATCGAGAAACAAAAGAGCCATCAATGGGGATCAGGTTTTTTAGAGCAATTCTCTCACGACATGCGGCAGGCGTTCCCTGAGATGCAGGGGTTTTCTAAACGAAATCTTGAACACATGCGACGCTTTGCAACACTATATCCAAAGATTGAATTTGCGAAACAGGCTGTTTCGCAATTACCGTGGGGTCATGTAGTCCGTTTAATGCAGATGATCAAAAACGATATGGAGCGAGAATGGTACGCCCAACAAACGATTAAAAATGGTTGGTCGCGCTCTGTTTTAGAAATGCAAATTGAAAGTGAATTGTATGGGCGACAAGCTGAATCTAACAAAAAAATAAACAACTTTCATAAGCAGCTACCTGCTCTGCAATCCGATTTAGCCAATGAAATGCTGAAAGATCCGTACAACTTTGACTTTTTAACTATTCAAGGCAAAGCGCATGAGCGCGCAATCGAAGAAGCGTTGGTTACTCATATTCGAGACTTTTTAATTGAGCTTGGGCAAGGTTTTGCATTTGTTGGCTCGCAAGTACCGTTAACGTTCGATGATCAAGAATTCTTTGTGGACTTGCTCTTTTATCACCTGCACTTACGTGCATTCGTGGTTATTGAACTCAAAGCTGGTAAATTCAAGCCAGAACACACTGGGCAACTTGGTTTTTATATGGCGGCAGTAGATGATCTGATGCGAAAGGAAGGAGACAATCAAACGATAGGGATCATCCTTTGTAAATCTAAACACAAAGTTGTTGCTGAATATGCGTTACGCAATATGAACGCACCGATGGGAATCTCAGAATATAGTCTTTCTAAAGCGCTGCCTAAAGAGCTAAAAACAAGTTTGCCTACGGTGGAAGAGATTGAGCATGAATTGAATGAGACCCCCACAAAAGGAGGTGTTGAATGAATGAACAAAAACAAGAATGCATTCGAAGAGCTAAAAAAAGACTTAGCGCAAAAATAATTGAGGCCCGTGATTATCTAACAAAAGAAGCAGAATTTCTTTTTGATTCACAATTACCAATTGAAGAGGTAATGAAGCAAATGGCGAAACACTCTTTCGTCCGCTGGCTGCGTAAAGAAGCTGGTTTTACAGAAGCGTCCAAGAAAATAGTCAATAAAAAATTATGTATTAAAAAAACCAGTAACGAACGAGTAAATTTGTATCGAGAGAACTTTGCGTTGGAAGGGCTTTGCGCTTTACTACTGCATCTTTTTTCTGAAAGTAAAAATGAGTTAAAACAGGCTGTTGTTGCTAACGAAGAACGGAACAAGATAATAAAAGCGATGCAAAGCCTACACCATGATCTTACTCAAGGTAAACTTTACTTTGGCAATGGAGTGAAACAGCAAGTCCTTTGTATTTTATTAGCTGATTTGTTAAAAACTCCAGGATATAACCCATTTAGCTCAAAAAGAGGACATGATCTGTTACTACGCCAAGCATTTACCAAGTTTTTTATAGCAAATTTCACTCAAATTTATGAAGGGGATACCAGTAAATCATCGATAGCTGATATTACTTTAAACATCACAGGAATATTTTTTGATGATATTATGGACAAAAGAGAAATTGAAAGAGCTAATGTGGAGATCTCTGCTACCCTACATAACGAAAATGAATTTCTAAAAAAAACGATACAGGACATTTATTTAAACAGCGTATCATCAAGTCACGCTGAAATTCTCGGACAAACCCAGTAAAAATCGGGGCAGTTAGCCCCGTATTTCTAATTTCTCTCTATTAATACGATTGGATCGTTAAAACTTCTAATCATTAATGGAGAACACTATGTTAAATAGCGATAAAAATAAATCCCCACCATCAGTCGAGAGTACTGCAAAGAAAATTCGAAAAAGCCGAACAATTGTTCATAAACAACCCAACAGTGAACTTGTACAAATTTTTTGGGCAGCACCCAATGAAGCTTTCTTTGGGCAAGAAACAATAGCTCCTGTCATTCAACGAAGTATTAAAAGTCTTGAGTCGGATCGATGGCGTGGGCAAGGTATTCCTTTCCGAAAGTGTTTAGGGCGTGTCGTATATAAAAAGTCAGATGTTATTGCTTGGATAGAAAATCACGCGCTAGTTACTTCTACAAGTGAATACAACAAGGAGGTAAATCATGGCGAATGATCTACTCGATATGGGTGCTGATGTGACAAGTTTCGCATCAACGCATTCTGAAACCAACAAAAGCAACAAAACCGACATAGTTGATAACAATCATTTTTTACATACCGTATTTGGTGAACAATCAAATGGTGCTTGCTCAATAGTAGTAAGCTTTACAGGAAATCCAACCAATGTTTCTAGTAAAAATTGGTTTGGTCGTCCTTGGTGTGATGGTCAAATGAACTTTATCCCTCACGCTAATAATTATTTTAGTTTAGCTCAATTCAGGCCGAATGATGCCGGACAGTATCGTCGAATAAAATCGCACTTTCATGGGCTCTACGCCGTAATGTTGGATGATATAGGCAGTAAGGTAAGCATGGATAGATTGACACTACCACCAAGCTGGCTTTTAGAAACATCTCCTGGCAATTATCAAGCAGGTTATTTACTAGAGGAACCGATAACGAAGATTAAAGTAGCCGATCAATTGATGAATGCGATTATAAATGTGGGGCTGTGTGATCCCGGGGCGAATGGGCCGACAACACGACTAGCTAGATTGCCCATTGCACAAAATGGCAAACATGAACCACCATTTAGTTGTCGAATGAAAACTTGGTCACCTGATCGGCGTTATTCCATACAACAGCTAATAGACGGACTTCAGTTAGAAATTATTCAGACTGAACGTTCAAGACAAGAAAAATCACATGCGCCAAATAAATCTGATGCAGATGATGATTCTGTCTGGATTCCTTACCCTGAGGAAAATATTGTACTTACCGCATTGCGCCAACGTAATTTATATAAAGCACCTTTAGGCAGTGGCAAACATGATATCACTTGTCCGTGGAAAGAAGAACACACTGATAGCATTGATAGCGGCACGGCCTACTTCGAGCCTGACGATAATTGGCCTATCGGTGGTTTAAAATGTTTACATGGTCATTGTGTTAAAAGGAATATTCGTGATTTATTACGCCTGTTAGACCTCAATATAATGGATGCGCGTATGAAACCTATCATCCATGTCATATCTGGAGAAATTCATCGTGTAGTAGATGCAGCAGAAAGAGAGTTGGCACGATCCAAACAATATTATCAGCGAGGTGGTTTGATCGTGACCGTATTTAGTGATCCTGGAACACATGAAATCCGCGTGCAAGAAGTATCACAGCCTGCTTTAGTTCGTGCACTTGCGGGTATAGCGATATGGGATCGTTTCGATGCTCGAGCAAAAGATTGGGTGCGCATTGATCCGCCGCCGCGCCATGCAACAGTATTATCTCATGCAGCCAACTATGTACATTTACCAGTCCTCAATGGTTTGGCAAGACAACCTTATCTTCGTCTAGATTGTAGTCTTATGAATATAGCGGGATATGATCCAATAAGTGGAATGTTTGGTGTATTTGATGCGCGATTATTCGTAATTCCTGATACGCCATCACGTATGCAGGCCGAATCAGCACTTGCATTATTGCAAGATTTATTAGAAGAATTCAGTTTTGCTACTGAATTCGATCGCTCGGCAGCGCTTGCTGCAATTTTAACTGCCGCTACTCGTGTAAGCCTTTCGCATGCACCTATGTTTCATGTACGCGCACATACGGTTGGCTCAGGTAAATCCTATTTATGTGAGTTGATAACTGCCTTTGCTACACCTCAGCGAGGTACTCCAGCATCTTTCCCTGCTAATGATGAAGAATGTCAAAAATTGCTATTAGCCGAACTATTACGCGCACCACCAGTCATCGAATTTGACAACTTAACTTGCGATTTGTGGGCACACAAAAGCCTCTGTACTGTTTTAACTTCCGAGTTTATACGTGGTCGCATATTAGGAGAATCCAAAACCGCTATAGTAAGTACAAGAACACTCCTTTTGTCTAGCGGTAACAATGTTGGACCAGTTCAAGATATGACGCGTCGTTGTATAACCATTTATCTTGATCCAATGATAGAAATTCCCGCAACACGTACATATAAACGACCAGACTTAATACGAGAGATACTACAAGATCGAGCGCGCTATATTTCAGCCGCATTGACTGTTTTACGTGCGTGGATTACTGCTGGAAAACCAAAAACCAACTGTAAATCCTTGGCCAGCTATGGCGATTGGTCTGACTTATGTCGTCAACCATTGTTATGGCTTGGTTGTAGTGATCCTGCCACTTCAATATTCGAAGCTTTATCTGAAGATCCAGAAAGAGAACTCCTTGCTCGTTTTCTCAATGTTTGGCAATCTCTGTTTGGAAAATCACCCGCTATGTTACGTGATGCTATGAAACGCTATCAATCGCATTTTGGAGAACAAGATGAATTGGTGGAAGTGCTGCACGATATTGCGGATGAACGAGGTATTATTAATCGTCGAAAATTAGGATGGTGGCTCAAGCGGCATGCAAGACAAATTGCAGATGGGTTACGTCTTGTCCACTGTGAAGGCAATGGGGCTGCCGCAAAATGGCGTGTGGAATCGGTTTCGACGGTTTTATCGGTTTCTGCTGAATCAACTGAAAAAACTGTCAGTACCGCTGCTGAGTATCGTAGAGCCTCTTCTGGAGAATAATCTGTATTATCTCTGGATCGGTAAAATAGGTTAAAATCATATAAAAAGCGTGGAGTATCAAATGGTTGAAATAAAAAATAAAATAGGAAGACCGACTGTATACACACTTGGGTTGGCCAAAGAAATTTGTGACCGTATTGCGTCCACAAGCAAAGGAACTAAAAAACTTTGTAAAGAAAACAAGCATTGGCCATGCCAGGACACGCTTTTTACGTGGTTAAAAATTTATCCTGAGTTTTCCGAGCAATACGCGCAAGCAAAGCGTTGCCAGATAGAGGTTTTTATTGACGAAATATTGGATATTGCTGATGATTCATCACAGGACGAAATAGCAAATAATCAGGGACATATAGTCTGCAATAGTGAGTTTATTGCTCGATCACGGCTTCGGATTGATACAAGAAAAGGGATAACGCCGATTTGATTTATTGGATCTTCTACATTGCTTCTACATGAAAACTTTATAACTTCGATGGGAGTTGCTACAACCTAGACAGGATATGGCTCCCCGGGACGGGCTCGAACCGCCGACCTAATGATTAACAGTCATCCGCTCTACCGACTGAGCTACCAGGGAACATGTAGCGTATAATAATGTTAAATCTGAATTAGGTCAAGGCTCGTTTTTAATATTTTAAAAAAATTTATGCGTTTTTTATGAACCTTTCTAAACGGTCCAACGCTTTTTCTAATTGCTCATGACTGGTTGCAAAAGAGAGTCGAATACAACCTGGTGCTCCGAATGCAGAGCCTGGTACAATCGCTAACCCTTCGTCCATCAATAACTTTTCTGCAAACTCTAAATCATCCTTCATGCCACGCTGTTCTATAATGCTTTCAACACTGGGGAAAAGATAAAATGTTCCATCAGCAGGTACGGTCTTCACCCCAGGAATAGCATTTAAACGACCCAATACATAATCATGTCTTACTTTAAACGCCGCATTCATCGATGTTACGACGGTTTGATCTCCTGTTAAAGCTGCAACTGCTGCCTTTTGTGCAATCGAGCAAGGATTGGATGTCGACTGAGACTGAACTGATTTCATTTGTTCAATTAAAGCTGCATCACCAGCAGCATACCCAATTCGCCATCCTGTCATGGCATAGGCTTTGGAAACACCATTTAAGACAACCGTTCTTTCTTTCAACCGTGGCTCTGCATTTAAAATATTCACAAAGGGTTTACTCCACAGAATATGCTCATACATGTCATCGGTTGCAATCCAAACTTGAGGATGTGCCAACAATACTTGTGCTAGTGCATGAAGTTCTTCTTTGGTATACGCTACACCTGAAGGATTAGATGGACTATTAATAAACAATAATTTAGTTTTGGGCGTAATGGCTTGCTCTAATTGTTCTGGTGTAATTTTAAAACGTTGTTCGGCTGTGGTCGGAATGAAAACCGGCAGCCCTTCTGCCAATAACACCATATCCGGATAAGAAACCCAATAAGGTCCTGGAATAATGACCTCATCTCCTGGATTCAATAACGCCATACAGAGATTATAACAACATTGTTTGCCACCTGTTCCTACAATAATTTGATTCAACTGATACTCCAGTTGATTCTCTTCCTTTAATTTTTGTTGAATAGCTTTTTTTAAATCCGGTATACCATCAACAGGTGTATATTTTGTGAACCCCAATTGAATAGCCGTAATCGCTGCATCCTTAATGTGTTGAGGGGTATCAAAATCAGGCTCACCTGTTCCTAATCCAATAATATCTCGACCCTCAGCCTTTAATTTGCCAGCTTTCTCAGCCACTGCCAATGTCGGGGATGGCTTAATTTTTTCCATACGGTGAGCCAGTCTCGTATCCATTTATTTACTCCTGTGCTATAGTCATAGCTATGAAAGATTTGTTTAAAATAAAAGCATCATTTGTGCCGTCAGGGGACCAGCCCCAAGCCATTGCAAAATTGGTTCAAGGTGTTGAAAATGGCCTTGCCAAACAAATATTGTTAGGCGTCACAGGCTCTGGAAAAACCTTTACCATGGCGCATGTCATTCAGCAAGTCAAACGACCGGCTCTGATCATGGCACCCAATAAAACATTAGCGGCTCAATTGTATAGCGAATTTAAAACCTTTTTTCCAGATAACGCGGTGGAATATTTTGTCTCGTATTACGATTACTACCAACCCGAGGCTTATGTTCCTGCATCGGATACATTCATCGAAAAAGATGCTTCTATCAATGAACACATCGAGCAAATGCGTTTATCGGCCACCAAGGCATTAATTGAACGCTCAGATGCCATTATTGTTGCCACCGTCTCTGCTATCTATGGTTTAGGGGACCCCCAAGGTTATCTTGGCATGGTTTTACATCTTTCCTGCAAAGAACGCTGTCAACAACGCAAAATTTTAGCACGTTTAGCTGAAATGCAATATACCCGTAATCCACAAGGACTGCAACGTGGGCAGTTTCGTGTTCATGGCGATGTGATTGATATTTTTCCAGCAGATAGTGAAAAAGAAGCTGTTCGTATCGAGCTTTTTGATGATGAAATCGAGCAAATCACCATTTTTGATCCATTAACAGGTCATGTCATTAAACGCCTCCCGCGCATCACCATTTTTCCCAAAACACACTATGTCACCCCACGCGATCGCATTCTACAAACTATAGAACTGGTGAAACAAGAACTGTGTGACCGCTTACAGTTTTTTCAACAGCATCAAAAATTATTAGAAGCCCAACGTATTCAACAACGTACTGCCTTCGATATTGAGATGATGTTGGAATTAGGATACTGCTCCGGCATTGAAAACTATTCAAGATATTTAGCAGGTCGACATGAAGGCGAGCCTCCACCTACTTTGTTCGACTATTTACCCCCTGAGGCGTTGTTAATTATTGATGAATCACATGTCACCGTTCCACAAATTTCAGGCATGTATCGTGGTGATAGAGCTCGCAAAGAAACACTCGTTGAGTACGGTTTTCGCTTACCCTCTGCATTGGATAACCGTCCATTGCAATTTGAAGAGTTTGATAAGCGTTCTCCACAAACCATTTATATTTCAGCAACGCCTGGCCCCTATGAACTTGAGCATGCGGACCAAGTTGCCGAGCAACTCATTCGCCCCACAGGACTTTTAGATCCCGTGGTTGAAATTCGTCCTGTATTAAACCAAGTCGATGATTTGCTCTCAGAAATTCATTTACAAATAGGTAAAAATGAACGTGTATTGGTGACCACGCTTACCAAACGCATGTCAGAAGATTTAACGAATTATTTACAAGAGCAAAAAATCAAAGTCCAGTACTTACATTCTGATATCGATACCGTTGAACGCGTAGAAATTATTCGGGATCTTCGATTAGGTAAATATGATGTATTGGTCGGTATTAACCTTCTCCGAGAGGGTTTAGATATGCCTGAAGTGTCGCTTGTTGCTATTTTAGATGCTGACAAAGAAGGATTTTTAAGATCTGAACGTTCATTAATTCAAACGATTGGCCGCGCGGCCCGAAATGCCCATGGTCGAGCCATCCTTTATGCCGACCGCATTACTCAATCGATGGAACGGGCCATCCATGAAACCCAGCGTCGACGTGAAATTCAACATGATTATAACGTTAAACATGATATCACCCCGAAAAGTATTGAGAAAAAAATTCATGACATGATTGAGCGCGAGCACCAGGTTCTTGAAGAAGAAGTTAAATTAGAAGTGTTGCATCCTCATTTACCACCCAAGGAATTGGTCAAAAAGATTCAGCAGCTCGAAAAAGAAATGCACCAATTGGCGCAAAACATGGACTTTGAAACTGCCGCTCAAGTCCGAGATGAATTACTAGCATTACAAAAACAGCTGCGCGATTAATCAAACCAAATTCGCAGGTGTTAGTGTGCGAACACCAGGAATAGGAGAAGGCGTCTTGATGTCATGAAAAAAAGACGACGTCGAAGTAGAACGAGACATTGATGGAGAACGCGCCGGACTCATAGAATTTATAGCTATAAAACTATTTTTGCTTTGATGTTCTAATTGAGCAAAGACTTTTTCTTCACTTTTTTGAGAGGGATAATGCAATTTCATATTCAAAGCTTCAATAGACATTTCAGGACGATCTTTTTTCAATTGCATTAAATTAATCCATTCTAACTTTCTTTGAAACAAATTATTATCCTCAAATGCTTCCTTGATTTTTTCCTTATTCAAATTATTCATGATGACATGGCTCAAAAAAGGTGCCCAAGCATCAAAGTGAACATCATATAATAAATTAAAATCTAGAGCCGCTCCATTTCTGCCTATAATACTCCATCCTGTAGGTGCTGAAAGATGAACAAATTTACCATAAGGAACGAGCGCGGAAGCAAAAGACATAGATGTACCATGGATGACAACCTGATGACTAAAACAAACCTGTACGCGCAAATGAAGATGTTTTGAAGCGTATCTTTCAATTGTTTCCTTCAAAAAATCTGCTAGGTCACTTAATTTTGAAATATTTGAAATGGCATTTTGTGTTGACGAACGGGACATTTCACCGATAACTAAAATATATTCATAAGTGCCTTCAACACGTTTTAGTTTATTTTGAAAATTATCCATAATACGTCTTTTAGAATCATAAATTTGCCGTCGCTTTAATTCATTACCAGCAACGGGCTCATCAATAAATGACGACATGGTTATATTTTTAAGGTCAAAAGCTTGTAACTGTCGATTTTCATCGATGGCGATATTTAAAGCTGAATAATGCGTATTCAAACAATTTGCACGTTCCGCTGAAAATTTAACAAACAAGTCTTTTTTAACAGCATTCACACCATTTAAATTCACAAACAATATCAACTGGCGACAACGAGATTTGGATGAATCTTCAATTAACGAATTCACATTGGCTTTTTTATAGTAAAGATGCTCAAATTATATCACAAAGGATGCCAAATGATCAAATCACTACCTTTTAGAAAAATATTTAGACAGAGCATCTTTCAACATCGGATACTTAAATTGAAATCCGCTTTCCAACAGTCTTTTGGGATAGACTTTTTGCCCTTTAAGCAATAAAGCCTCTCCCATTTCCCCAAATACCATTTGAATAAATGCTTTCGGAAACGTGAACAACAACGGTCGGTTCATTGCAAGCGCAAGCGTGCGAGCGAATTCTTTTTGTGTAACCGGATTTGGAGCAACTAAATTGACATGTCCTTGCAGTTCAGGGTGCTCTATTAAAAAATCCATGGCATTGATCAAATCATCAATATCAATCCATGAGATGGTTTGCTGACCATTCCCAAGAATAGCCCCCATTCCCATAAAAAATGACGGCTGCAATTTCCCAAGCATTCCAGCATTTTTTTTTAAAACCACACCAAAATGCATAACAGTCAACGGCGATTGTGTCATCCAAACGGTCGACCATTTAAAAGCCACTTCTTGTAAAAAATCTTTTGGCTTGGAAAGATCAAAGGCAGTATCTTCAGTAAACTCAGGACTATCCTCATAAGAACCATAATATCCAATGGCATTCGTTGCATAAACATGTGGCGTGTGCTTGTTTGATTGAATCCACTCGATCAAGTGTTTTGCTGTATTGATTCGTGAATTTAAAATGCCTTCTTTCACCCATGAAAACCATGGTAAATTGCCTACATTTTGTCCGGACAAATGAAAAACCACGTCGACTATCTTAGAAAAATTTTTTAATTCATCCCACGACAAACACAACCCATGATGTGGAAACTGACGGGCTAATTTATTTTTATCTCGCCCCACTAAAACCAATTCATTATTTTTGGACAAACGTTTCACCAATGCTTGTCCTATCATCCCACTTGCGCCTGCAATTAATATTCTCATGATTTTCCAAAGATTTTTTATTTTAGTTAAAAGGCATGCGTCAACCTTTGGGAGTGCAAACAAACACATTCATGATCAAAAAACCGACGCATCTATGTTTTGATATTATCAAATCGCATTGGTGTAGAAAACACAATGTCATCATATTTTTTTCATCGGCTCCGTTTAAACAACCAACGATTCCCAATGAAGAGAGGTTCTTTCTGCTGACGTCTCATGTCGTTCACTTCACAAGCATGACTTTGTGTACTATGCCAGTAATATTTCGCAACAAGTCATTTTGTATAGTCGCCTGATATCTAAAACATCAAATAAGTCGTTTTACGGCGCTTTTAATAAATTAAAAAAATCGGTTAAAAAATATATGGTCATCCAGGATAGACAATAAACATATCAAAATGTTAAAATAATGACTCTTTTCTTTGTTCAAGGCCTTTTAATGAAACATTTGTTATTATTGCTATCACTCATATTTGCCATGCCAAGTTTTTCCAACTCGACACATATCACTACTCTAGAAGGCCAAGCGCTTTATGGCAAAGACTTAAAGGGAAAATGGCTTATCATTCACTATTGGGCCAGTTGGTGTGATATTTGTATGGGAGAAATGCCAGAAGTCCAAAAGTTTTATCAACATCTATCTAAATCAAAAGCCAAAATGTTTCTGGTTAATTTTGATGGCCTGAATGCCAAACAACAAAAAGATCTCTTGAACCAACAACACGTCAATATACCCAGCCTCAAAGGCAATCCTGCTCAACTTTTTGGTATCTCACAAGTATCTGCACTGCCCATGACTTTAGTGGTAACACCTGAAGGCAAAGTCAAAGATGTTATTTATGGTCCGCACGCTGATGGAAAAATTAATCAATTGATGAAATAAAAAAACGCGTTTTATACGCGTTTTCTTATTTAAATTTCCGCTTTAGGCGAAGGTCGAAGATTTGCTGCTGGAACAACTGTTGAAATAGCATGTTTATAAACCATCTGTGTAGCTGCATTTTTTAACAACAACACATGACCATCATATTTCTCAATCATTCCGTGTAATTTAATACCATTGATTAAAAACACTGCAACCATTTCTCCAGACTGCTTCAATTTGCCTAAAAACTCATCTTGCAAATCTGCTGCTGGCATGAACGACTCCTTGTTTTTATTATTTTTTGGAATCATACAACTTTTTTAGCATAGCACATGATCTTATTTTTTTAAATGTAAACCCTCTTTTTTTAAACTCAATGAAGGTGTGTCAATTGGAGTGTTAGCAAAAAAACCCAAAACATGTTGCTTTAAAACTTTTATTTTCGCTAAATCATCTACAAAAATTGTATCTTCGGTTTGCAAAAATTGTATAGGCGTTGCACCAAATCTATCTTCAACAAAAAACAATTGCGGGCACTCCATTAAAGCCCGATTCACAATGCTTGCTTGGCCATAACGCACTGCTTGATGCAATACATTCTGAGAATTGCCATCATGCAATTGTAATTGAACATCTGGCATACTTAATAATTCATTCACCATATCCATAAAATTAAATGATGCCGCATAATGTAAAGCCGTTCGCATAAATTCATCTTGATAATTTAATAAATCTCGAGTTTTTTCTATCATCAATGGCAACAAATCACGACGATGATTCAAGACGCAGATATGCAACAAGGATTGCTTTTTGTCATTGAGTTGATGCCAATAAACAACATCTTTTAATACAACCATGGCCCTTTCCGTATCTAAATAATTCATCACAGCCTCTGCCACCTCAAAATCAAAAGCCCTAAGTTGAGGTTCCAACTGATTATCTGTTAGTATTTTTCGAAAAATCCCTAAAAAGAATTTTAATTCCGTGAGTGGTTTTTCATTAAAAAATTGAAGATAAGGAGTATCCTTTAATTGAATTCGACATCCCTTAATTAACCATTCTAAAGCATGCCATTGATGGCCTTGATACAAGTCCTCAAACAAATTAAACCCCATTTCATTTTGGGTTTTCCAATCATAGTGCAGCTCCGTGATGGCTATTTCAATCATAGTTTTATCCTGAGTCATTAACATCATTTCAATCCATTTGACCTTAAGATATTCGCCCTGATTTTCTTTACAAAAATAAAAAGCTTGCTTAATCAGCGGCGCTGCATTTGAAAATCCAATATAAAAATCATACATCAACCTTGCAAAGGTTTCATAATGTCCATTTGATAAAGCCAGAATCAACAAGTTATTATCATTAATATCTTTATAATCATACGGCAGTAATCTATTTCTTAAATATGATACAAAAACATCATCATGATGATGTCGCATTAAATAATCAATAAACATTGGCAATCTTTGGGGCGTCATGTATTTTGCAAACAAATA
>DDPL01000054.1 GCA_002342175.1 Legionellales bacterium UBA2469
AAAATTTTTTGAGGTTAGAATAACCATGTCAAAAAAAGAAAACACCGGAGCGGGCGAAATTATTTATAACAAAAAAGCTCGCTTTCAATATGAGATTGAAAAAGAATGGGAAGTGGGACTTTCGTTAGAAGGCTGGGAAGTTAAAAGCTTACGTGCCGGCCGAATTCAATTGGTGGATAGTTACGTTATTATAAAAAATGGAGCCGCATGGTTGTTTGGTGCGCAAATTCAGCCGTTACCGACTGCTGCGACACATATTCATGCTGATCCTTTGCGCAACCGAAAATTACTGGTGCATGCGCATGAGTTTAAGCAATGGATTGGTTATGTCGAACGAGATGGTTATACATTAGTTCCTTTGAGCTTATATTGGCGAGGAAAATGGATTAAGGCGAAAATTGCCCTTGCAAAGGGCAAGAAAACATATGATCAACGGGAAACCATTAAAGATAGAGAATGGCAAAGAGAAAAAGCCAGGGTGATGAAAAAAAATCAATATTAGTTTTTTTGTTCTAAACTGTGATGGATGCTTTTGATCGTTTATAATGTAAAAATAATGACAAATGAGGAGCTAGTATGTGTGGTATCATCGGAGCGATCGCTCAGCGTGATATTAGTGATATTTTATTGGAGTGCTTAAAGCGTTTAGAATATCGTGGCTATGACTCTGCTGGATTGGTAACGATCAGCTTAGATGGACAATTGCGTCGTTTGCGAACGGAAGGAAAAGTTCAGGCGTTGATCAGTAAAGCACAAGAACATCCAATTCCTGGATATATCGGTGTGGCACATACGCGATGGGCAACGCATGGTCGACCTGCTGAACATAATGCACATCCTCATTTATCCCATCAAGAATTAGCGGTGGTGCACAATGGAATTATTGAAAATCATCTAGAGCTTCGAACAAATTTAATATCAAAAGGTTATCAATTTGACTCTGAAACCGATACAGAAGTCGCAGCCCATTTAATTCATGATTGTTATCAGTCAACGAAATCTTTACTAAGTGCTGTGCAAATGGCTTCAAAACAAATGAAAGGCGCATTTGCCCTGGGTGTTGTTCATTTAGAGCACCCTGAACAACTGGTGGCGGTTCGCCAAGGTAGTCCCTTGGTGATTGGTTGTGGAAACAGTGAAAATTTTATTGCATCGGATCCCTTAGCATTACGAACCTATGCTAAAACAGTACGCTATTTAGAAGAAGGTGACACGGCATATTTAACTTCATCGATTTGCGACATTTACAATCAAAATGGTGAAAAAGTTGATCGTATCGCCTATGAATTGAAAGATGATTCGGTTGTGGTATCCAAAGGACATTACCGACATTTCATGTTGAAAGAGATTTTTGAACAACCTCGAGTGCTTCTGGATACGCAAATGGGTCGAGTTATTAATCCATCGGTCCTTCGTGCAAGTTTTGGTGTAGAGCTTAGTCAAATGCTACACCAAGTTGAAAATATTCATATCATTGCTTGTGGCACAAGTTATCATGCTGGATTAATTGCCAAGTATTGGCTAGAAGAAAAAACCAATATTGCCGTTAGTGTCGAGGTGGCTAGTGAATATCGATATCGTCATGTGGTTGTTAAACCCAATACCTTATTAATGACCATTTCGCAATCTGGAGAAACAGCGGATACTTTGGCAGCACTGCGAAAAGGGAAAACAATGGGTTATTTATCGACATTGGCGATTTGTAATGTTGCGAGCAGCACTTTGGTTCGAGAATCCAATAATGCATTTTTAACGCGCGCAGGTATTGAGATTGGCGTCGCTTCAACGAAAGCGTTTACGACGCAGTTGTTGGCTTTATTGATGCTTACAGCTGCGTTTGCATCGGATGACGAGGCTGTTGAAATTTGTTCTGAATTGCAAAAAGTATCTGGATACTGTGAATCGGTTTTAGAATTAGATCATCAAATTCAAGTTTACGCGCAAAAGTTGGTACAAAAAAATCATACGTTGTTTTTAGGACGTGGAATTTATTTCCCAGTTGCTTTGGAAGCCGCTTTAAAGCTAAAAGAAATTTCATATATTCATGCAGAGGCATATCCAGCTGGTGAGTTAAAACATGGTCCTTTAGCATTGGTTGATCACAATATGCCGGTTGTTGTGATTGCGCCACGCGATGATTTAATCGATAAATTGCAATCGAATGTACAGGAAGTTCAAGCACGTGGTGGCAAAGTCGTTTTATTTGCAGATGAGTCTTGGTCTGCTGATCATGCCGAGGGATTGGATTTAATTCGCGTACCTTCTTGTTCGGCAATGTTGGCACCTATCGTATATAGTTTACCCATGCAGCTTTTGGCATATTATGTTGCTGTTGCAAAAGGAACGGATGTAGATCAACCCCGCAATTTAGCAAAATCAGTGACGGTAGAATAGTTTTTTAATGAGGAATTTGGATTGATATGGTGATTTCAGTCGCACAAGCAAAAATGGATGTTATCGCACAACAGTTGCGCATAACTTCTGCACAGGCATCAGATGCATGTCGTGAATTTGAAGAAGGTCAGCAAGGTACATATTTTATGAAAGGATTGTCGACCTTACAATGGTTTAAATTACAACAGATGCTAAAAGATCCTGAGATTTTGGTTCATCATCAATGGACTGGCTATGATCAATATGAAGCTTTTCAGGCACAACAGTATGCATTAAGTGATGAAGAAATCGCATTAATTTTAGAAAATGGTTCCGTTGAAGATAGCGCATTTCAGAAATTTATTTTTTATTGTATAAAGCATGTTGCAATTCTTCCGAAACTGCGCCAGACCTTTTGGGAAAAAGCCGAAGTAAGTTTGGTGGTTGAGGGAAAAGCCTCTGAACCGGTAAAAGCACTACAAGCCATATGGCCCAGTCCATTGCCCCAATTGAAAAAATTAAATACGACATTGTTTTTAAAATTTTGGGATTTGCGTAAAACAGGATTAAAACTGGAATTTACATTTCCTCAATCTAAAGAATCGGTTATTCAAGAAATTGCTAGACATTTTCAGTGGAAGCCGGCAGCAGATGCATGGATGAAGCAAGCGTTTGAAAAAGCCTATGATTTATATTATTTGCCGCGTTTACATCGAGATTTATTGGCCATGAGTTATGATGCGATGGTTGATCAAATGTTGCCGGTGGTTGCAACCAAATGGCGGCAAGTATTATTGCAAAAAGCCATTGGCCCAGAAACATTTTTATTATTGTACCCACATGGCAAATCAGGCGTCATGATTTTAGCGGTGGATGCCGATGGACAACTTTTAGATGAAGCAATGATTTATCCATATGCCCCTGATTATGATGCTGAACATACATTATCGTATTTGGCAAAATGCCTCATTCGAAAAAATATTATGCATGTGGCAATGATTGTACAACCGGAAACTAAAAAAATTTTATTAAAGACCTTAAGTTTGCTTCACAAACGCTATCCTGATTTAAGCTGGGAGATGCATTTATATGCGCCAACATTAAGTCATTTAATTCCAAGTAGACATAGTAAACATCCACAGGTTGAGGATGTATTAAGCATTGCAAAAGCGATTCAATCGCCTTGGACGTTTTGGTTGCAGGCAGATCCGCTTTTATGGCTAGCCCCATTATTAAGACATTTACCGAAGGCCATGCTTCAAGCATTGTGGCAACATATGCTAATAGAAAAAGCTTATTTATTGGGTGCAGATATCCCCTTGGTAAATCCGGAAGCATTGGCGGCTTTGCATCAACAAGACGATTGGCAGCAAGCGCATGCATGGGAAATGAAACCCGTTCAATTGATGACGCCAGAGATAAAAAATAATTTACAGGACGTTGTTGTAGGGGCGCGTTTTCAGGCAGTTGTTTTGCGACTCATGAATTATGGCGTTTTTGTCGATTTAGGAGAGGGTGTTGAAGGATTGATTCATATCTCTGCGATGGGCGATTGCTTTATTTCAGATGTCTCATTATTGATGAAAGAAGGAGATGTTATTGAGGTTGAATGGATTTCTTATGACGCTGCACAAAAGCGATTGAGTTTAAAATTATATCAGCCCTGGAAACCTAAAGATGAAGCAAGGGTCGAAAAACCAAAATCGACGCAAAGAGACAAGCCAAAGTCACAGGCTCGAAAACCAGTCCCTTCAAAGGAAAAATCAGCGCCAGTTAATAAAGCTCCTACAGCGATGGAATTGGCTTTTGCAAAATTAAAGGGCTAAACTTTATTAAAGAATAAAAACAAGGACGTTGCGATGGATGATAATCGGGGTTTATTGACCATACAAACATTGGCAATGCCTGGAGATACTAATGCCAATGGTGATATTTTTGGTGGATGGCTGGTCTCGCAAATGGATTTGGCGGCAGGCGTCTTGTCAAAGTCAATTGCAAAAGGACGAGTCGCAACGGTTGCCATTAACGCCCTTCAATTTCTAAAGCCTGTTCATGTGGGCGATATCGTGTCATGTTTTTGTCGGCTGGATAAAAAGGGACGAACTTCCATGCATATTATTGTAGAGGTTTGGACTGAAAATTTTCACTTGAATACCACAACGCAGGCAGCTATTGGAACATTTGTGTTTGTTGCCATTGATGAGGAAGGGAAACCTCGCGAAGTACCAATAGACTAAAGGGTATCCTTTTAATCTGGGGTTTGAGCGTACCATATCGGCGTGGCTATTATTCTTGCAATCGGTGATAACACTAATAATACCATGTTCATCACGATATCCAACGCGTTTAATATTACTTTTGAGGTACATTTTAATGTTTGATCAAATGATTTTCCGGCAGCATTAACATCACATATCAATAAATTGGTGAGTGTCATGGCAAAATTGAGGATGCCTCCAATGATATTTTTAAGAAGATCTGCCATATCCTCGTAAATTCGAAATAAAAAATTAATGATATCGAGCTCATCTAAAATATTGGCAAATGGAGAGAGGATATAAAAATTAAAACTATCCTGCCAAAGTTTTTTAAAGTTTGAAAAAATATCTTCACAACTACAATTCCAATTATTGTAATGAAATTTTTCTTGAGAATGGATTAAATTTTCAGAAAATTCTTTTTGTTTATCGGCCAAGAACGGGGTCATGTGAGTGCTCCGTAAAAAAGGGTTTAAAAAATGTAATCGGGCTGCATAGCAGTGATAAAGCAAATAAAACGGGCTGAACGATTAAATCCAAAAGTGAAAAGTGAATTGATTGTATTGCAATTAAACTATCTTTAATCCAATTGCCTAAAGTTGTGAGAATGTTTTCATCATAATTTAAAAATATTGCTGCAACAGGAAGAATAAAACTTAATATCAGTAGGTGGATGATGATTGATAACTGAATATAGAACATTGTAGATAGCAAATTAAACAGTTGGATAGGGTTAATAGGGTTTATGTCCATATAATAGTTCCAGGAAAGCTCCCAATAACTAAATAAATGATCTGCATTTTCATTCAATGTGTATTGATAAGGCGTAGCCGAATAAATATCGATAAATGATTTTCGCCATGCATCATAATTTTTTGAATCGTACATGTGCTATCACCTGCATTAAAGTAGAAATATTGTACATGATGTCTTTTAGCAAATCAAGGTGTTATTGTATTTTAATATGTAAATAAAGGTGTCGATGGAATGTCGGCAGGAAAAAATGTCGCTAAAAATCGAGATATAGGAGATATGGCCAAAAGTCCAATATTGACTGCAATATCTAGGGATACTAGCAATAAACAAGCAGAGGCATTTGTTAAAATATATAGAGTGTTGTATGAATCTGTTAAATTAAATGGAAATAAACAACTAAAAAATAAAGATAAAGTACTATAAACAAACGCAAGATAGAATAACTCAAGCCATGTCACGATTTGTTCAAATAAAAAAGAAATAAAAGGAAGTAGGTTGAATTCATCCATGGGATTATAGAATGGCGCATATATTGCAAATTCAAAATCTGCGTTTAGATGATTACAAAACAATTTGATATTATCTGAGATGGTTTGTTTATGAATGGGGGAGTTATAAAAATATTTCCGAGAATCATCACGTTGCCTTCGGTAGATAGATTTAATTTTCTTTGAATTGAGGGCCATTATTTAAAGACAACAAGTATAAATTAGACACATTTTATATGATTTAGGTGATAAGGTCCAAGAGTTCTTTTGCATTATTTCGAGTTTGTTCAGTAATTGATAATCCACCCAGCATGCGCGCAATCTCATCAATTCGACCTTGTTTATCCAATTGAATCACCGATGAGAAGGTTTGTTGATGCTCTGAATATTTACTAACTTGAAAATGTTGGTGTGCACATGAGGCAACTTGGGGTTGGTGTGTTACACAAAAAACCTGTAGGCGTTCGCCCAGTTCTCTTAAACGCTGTCCTACTTTCATGGCTGTTGCGCCACCAATTCCGACATCGACTTCATCAAAGAACAAGGTTGGTGTGGCGCCACGTTGAGCGGTAATCAGATGAATACTTAAACTAATACGTGATAACTCACCACCAGATGCAATTTTGGCCAATGGTCCTGGTTCCAGACCAGGATTGGTGCTAATTAGATACTCAATTTTATCCATCCCATGTGGATGAAAATCCTCTAAGGGCTGAATATCAATCGTTAATTGAGCATGGGGCATGCCGAGTTCTTTAATAATTTGCTCAATCGCATGTGCAAGTTGAGTGGCATGTTGGCTTCTTAGTATTCTTAATGTTGTTGCGGCATCAATATAATTTTGTAGTGCAAGTTCTAGTGCTTGTTGGGCCTTTTTTTTCTCCACATCAATATTTTTGATTTTGGCAATGTTTTGAGATAGGGTTTCGGCATAGAAAGGAAGCTGATGAGGGTCAATTTGAAATTTTCTTGCCAGTTGGTGCCAGCGACTCATCCGTTGCTCAACGTTATGCAAACGTTCGTGATTGATTTGAATTTGATTAGAAAATTGTTTTATTTCATGTTGAGTTTCATCAATTTGAATGATTGCAGAATCAATTAGGTTTTTTGCCGTTTGAATGCTCGGGTGATCCTTAGGCAGAGCATGGAGGGATTGCAATACTTGATGCAGTTGTCGGGAAATGGCAAAGTCATTCTCGCCATTCATGAGTTCTTCAATATGTTGGACTTGGGCTAAATATTGATGCGCATGGTGCAACTGATCATGCTCGAGATGCAAGGCATCGAGTTCGGTTTCTAGGGGGGCTAAATCTTCAATTTCAGAAAGCTGGTATTCCCAAAGTTGTAATTGCTCTTGGGATTGATTTTTTTGGGAGAGCATTTCAACTTGACTTTTCGCATTGAGATAATCTTGATAGCGTGTTTTGACTTGCAAGCGTAGTGATTGTGCTTGGGCAAAATTATCTAGATGTTCTCGGTGATGGGAATGAGAAAGTAGGTTTTGTTGTTCATGTTGCCCATGAATATGTACAAGCATTTGTCCAATGGTCTTCACTTGTGCAGCCGTTGATGGCATATCATTGATGAAAAATTTTGAACGTCCTTCTTTGTTAATTGTTCGGCGAATGATGACTTCACGATGGTCATTTTCTAATTCATGATCCAGCAGCCAGTCTTCGATATTTGAGGGCGAATCATAAAAGAATTGTGCGCTAATATCACATTTATCAGTATGAGGTCGCACGACACCGCCATCTGCACGAGCACCAAGAAGCAGTGCTAAAGCATCAATCATAATCGATTTTCCAGCACCGGTTTCACCGGTAAAAGCCGACATTTTGCTTGGGCAATCGAGTGATAATTGAGAAACAATGGCAAAATTTTGAATATATAGTGCGCTGAGCATGTTACTTTTCTGAACCCCATCCTAGTTTGATTCTTAGAGTATCATAATAAAGATAGTTGGTTGGATGCAACAGGCGGAGTGTTTGGGGATGATTGTCAATGCTTAGAAATTGACCAGGATGTGCCAAGTGTGTTTGATGACCATCGAGGTACATGGATAATGGCGCCAGGTTATCGTCACTGATTCGAACTTGAATTTGACTTGAACTAGGAACAACCAATGGACGCGCATTTAATGAATGAGAAAACATCGGCACCATGGCAAATGCTTGCAGTTGTGGATGTAGAATAGGACCACCCGCAGAAAGGCTGTAAGCTGTGGAACCTGTGGGTGTTGAGAGAATTAAACCATCGGCACGGTAATGGGTTACAAATTGTTGATCAATATACACACTGAATTCAACTAAATAAGCACTTTGTCCACGACTTAAAACTAAATCATTCAGAGCGCGTCCCTCAACTAGCATTTGTTTTCCATCAAAAAGACGCACGCGTAGAAAATGTCGTTTTTCTTCGGTAAATTGTCCTGCAAGAACTTGTTGTAATTGAGGAATCATTTGAGAAGGACAAATATCAGTTAAAAATCCCAGTTGTCCACGATTCACACCAATGATAGGTATATTATATTTGCTAGCGAGTCTGGCGGCTGATAATAAGCTGCCATCCCCACCAACCACAACGAGCAAATCAGTATTTTCTTGAAGTTCTGTTTCATTGACAACAGGCGCTTCAATATGAAAACGTTGATTGGTCGATGCTTCAAGAAAAACGGGAACATCTTGTTCTGTAAATGTTTTTATAAGTTTTTTAATGCAAGACGCCACCGTTCGATTGGAGTGGTGGTGTCTTGCATAAATAACAAGTCGTTTAAAACAAGATGTTTGTGAAGTCATGGATTATGCTTCCTCATCCGAAGCTTGTTGCCGTGAATAACGTTTTCTTTCGTTTTCCGTTAAGAGTTTTTTTCTTAACCGAATGGATTCAGGTGTCACTTCAGCCAGTTCGTCATCATCGATGAATTCCAAAGCTTGTTCCAAAGAAAACTTAATTGCCGGCGTAAGGATGATATTTTCATCGGTTCCAGACGCACGCATATTGGTCAGTTGTTTTTCTTTGGTTACATTCACCACCAAATCATTATCTCGAGAGTGAATCCCAACAATCATCCCTTCATAACAAGGTGTCTGGGGTTCAATCATCAGTCTGCCACGTTCTTGTAAATTGAACAAGGCAAATCCTCGGGCATTACCGACACAGTTGGCAATTAGCACACCATTTTTTCGAGAAGCCAAACGTCCAGGAATGGCAGGACCATAGTGGTTAAATGTGTGATACATTAAACCGGCGCCTGAGGTGATGGTTAAGAACTCGGTATGAAAACCAATTAATCCACGGGTAGGGATGATATAGTCTAAACGCACACGACCTTTGCCATCGGGTAGCATGTCTTTTAATTCACCGCGGCGTTCTCCAATTTTTTCCATCACCGCACCTTGGTTAGTTTCAGGGATGTCTAAAGTAAGTAATTCATAAGGTTCAAGTTTTTGTCCATTCTCTTCTTTACAAATCACTTCTGGTTTAGAAATCGCTAGCTCGTAACCCTCACGACGCATATTTTCAATTAAAATACTTAAATGCAATTCACCTCGACCAGCAACACGGAATTTGTCTGGATCTTCAGTAGGGGTCACGCGTAAGGCCACATTGCGGAGCAGTTCTGTTTCAAGTCGTTCTTTCAATTTACGGCTGGTGACATATTTGCCTTCTTTTCCTGCAAAAGGAGAGTCATTGACTTGGAAGGTCATGAAAATGGTGGGTTCGTCGACTTGTAATGCAGGTAATCCCTCAACGTTATCCGGATCGCACACGGTATCTGAGATCTTTAGGTCAGGAATACCGGTAATTGCGATAATGTCCCCAGCTTGAGCTTCAGGGATTTCTTGACGTTCTAAGCCGTGGAAGCCTAAAACTTGCATTAAACGGCCGCTGCGAACTTCACCTGCCGCATTGATGATTTTGACATTGGATTTTGGAAGCATTTTTCCACGGGTGATACGACCAATTCCGATGGTTCCAACATACGATGAATAATCCAATGAGGTAATTTGCATTTGTAAAGGACCATTTGCATCGACTTTAGGTGCAGGGACTTTTTCAATGATGGTATCAAGCAATGGAGACATATCATTGGATTCATCGCTCAATTCTTTCTTGGCATATCCTGAAAGGGCAGATGCATAAATCACAGGGAAATCGAGTTGTTCGTCAGTTGCACCTAAGTTATCGAACAAATCAAAGACTTGTTCCACAACCCAGTCTGGTCTTGCGCCAGGGCGGTCAATTTTATTGACAACAACGATGGGATTCAATCCCTTTGAAAAAGCTTTTTGGGTAACGAATCGGGTTTGAGGCATAGGACCATCTACAGCGTCAACGAGAAGAAGTACACTATCGACCATCGATAAAATACGTTCGACTTCGCCACCAAAGTCAGCGTGCCCTGGAGTGTCTACCACGTTAATTTGAACATCTTTGTAATGCATACAAGTGTTTTTGGCTAAGATGGTAATGCCACGCTCTTTTTCAAGATCATTTGAATCCATGATGCGCTCAACTTGAGGGGCGCGTGGATTTAAGGTTCCTGTAAATTGTAAAAGTTTATCGACTAAGGTCGTTTTACCATGGTCGACGTGAGCAATAATTGCGATATTTCGGATATTTTTCATAAAAAATCTAGCTATGAGTTGAACAGTTCGTCGATATTGTACAATATTTTGGGGATTAAACCCAGCATCGCTTTTAATTTACTTTGCAATTCGGGTATATTGTAGGTGTTTGCTTAGTTTGACAAGGATGTGATCATGGAAACAACCCCCGTTTGGCAACCCGACGGTAAACAATTAACGCAATTCGACAGGTTTGAAACTTTTTTGAGGGAAAACTATGGTCTGCAATTTGCAAATTATACACAATTGCATGAATGGTCTGTTCAACAGAGTGCTCAATTTTGGGAAGCGCTAAGTCAATTTTTTAACCTTCAATGGCATGAACATGCTTATCAAATCATGTCGCAAGCAGAAGAACCTTGGCAGGTTGAATGGTTTTTGGGTGGAAAACTAAATTATGCCCAGCACTTATTAAGACGTGATGATAAGCATCCTGCGCTTATCAGTTACGATGAGCATGGCCATCGTGAAACGTTAAGCTTTCATCAACTTCGACAGCAAGTGGCGGCATGCGCAGCATTTTTAAAATCTCAGCATATTGGTGTCGGGGATCGAGTGGTTGGGATTTTGCCGAATTATCCGCAAACCATTGTGGCAATGCTAGCATGTGCAAGTATAGGTGCCATTTGGGCATCATGTTCCCCAGATTTTGGTGAAACCGCCATTATTGAGCGTTTCAAACAAATTAAACCAAAAATAATCTTTGCCGTTTTGAAGTCAAATTATAACGGTAAAACCCATGATTATGGCGATAAAATAAGGGCAGTCTTGAGTGTAATTCCAAGTATTCAACAAGTGGTTTGGTTAGACGAGTCCACGCAGACGGATATAGAAAACTTTATGTGGGAAAGTTTTATTCATCAACAAGCCGCGTTAACTTTTACATCACTGTCTTTTAATCATCCCCTGTATATTTTATTTTCATCTGGCACAACAGGTCAACCCAAATGCATGGTCCATCGTGCTGGTGGCGTGTTACTGCAACATTTAAAAGAATTGGCGTTACATAGTGATTTGGGTGAAAACCAACGCATGTTGTTTTATACCACATGTGGATGGATGATGTGGAATTGGATGGTGTCTGCATTGGCGTTGGGCTCTAGTTTGGTTTTATATGAAGGGAGCCCTGTTTCCCCAAATGCTATGCATTTATTAGATATTGTGGCAGAAACACAAACACATGTATTCGGTGCGAGTGCAGCGTATTTTGCAGCACTTGAAAATGCGAAAATTAACGGCAAGGACTTACCATCCCTAAAGCGTATTTTAAGTACCGGATCACCGCTTTTGACACAACAGTATGATGATATTTTTCGATGGCTCGGTCGTACCATTCAAATTTGCTCCATTTCCGGAGGAAGTGATATTGTTTCATGTTTTGCGCTTGGAAATCCAAAGCTACCAGTCTATAGAGGAGAACTTCAATGTTTAGGATTGGGAATGGATGTTGCCGTTTTTAATCAATCCGGACAGGCTGTTGAGGGTGAAAAGGGGGAACTCGTGTGTCGTAAACCCTTCCCCTCGATGCCACTACACTTCTGGAATGATGAAGGATTTGTAAAATATCGGGAAAGTTATTTTGAGATATACCCCCATGTTTGGGCGCATGGTGATTTTGCGGAAAAAACAGATCATGGCGGATTAATTATTTATGGGCGTTCGGATGCGACATTAAATCCGCAAGGCATTCGATTTGGCAGTGCCGAATTGTACCATGTGGTCAAAAATATTGATGGCATTGATGACTGTGTGGCGGTTGGACAGGTATGGAAAAATAGTGAACGGGTCTTATTATTCATTAAATTGTTACCCAACATAAATTGGAGTGATGCTTTAAAAAATAATATTCGTCACGCTATTCGTACGCAGTTATCACCTCGTCATGTGCCTGCGAAAATTTTACAAGTGTCTGACATCCCCAAAACCATCAATGGTAAAATCATGGAAAAGGCAGTAAAAAAAATAGTTGCCGGAGAAAAAATAGAAAATCTTGCGGTCATCATGAATCCTGAGTGTTTGCAAGATTACACATTGCGTGAAGAACTATTTCAAGATTGAAATAAAGTTCGTGCTTTATCAAGAATTTGTTGGAGAGCAATAAATTTTTCACTTAATTCTTGGTAAAGCTGAAACTCTTTATCGTTAGGATAGAGACTCACATTCGCATAAGCCAGTTGTCCTAATTGGATATAATATTGTGGCGTTAATCGTCGTTTGACCACCAATTCAGGAAAAAACCCCGAAAGCAGTAAGCTTTTATCACCAATTTCAACCAACATCTGTTTTTGTTGTTTGCCCTTTAGTTGCAATGCATGCATCAAATCCATTCCAATAACAGAATCCAACCAAATGGTGTTATGGCTAGAGCGCATCATTAGAAAAACCAAGTAACTCTCAGACGATTCAGATAAACAAATATTTGCTTGGGCTTGCGCTTCCAATATGAGTGAATACCATTGACTGGTATCGGTTGGATGAAGAATGAGGGATTTCATTTTTTTATCCAATATATTCTCTTATTTTAAGTGTAGCACAAGAAAAAAAACATAACTGGGATACGAGTTCTTTTCTAATGTGTGGATAGTGGGGTAAAATGTTGCATCAT
>DDPL01000061.1 GCA_002342175.1 Legionellales bacterium UBA2469
AAGTCATGCAACCCGATGCGATTAAACGTTTAGAAGCCATTGTCTCTCTGGAAAACCTAGGGGCAGGTTTTACCCTTGCGATGCATGATATGGAAATTCGGGGAGCCGGTGAATTTTTAGGTGAAGATCAAAGTGGAAATATGCATACCATAGGATACAGCTTATATATGGAAATGCTGGAGCAATCAATTAAAGATATTAAATCCGGTATTATTCCAAGTTTTGATCATTTAAAAACCTCCTCTTGTGAAATGGATATTAAATTCAGTTGTATTATTCCCGAGGATTATATTGGAGATGTTCATCAACGTCTTGTTATCTATAAACGCATATCTCATGCAAAAACAGATGTTGAACTTCATCAGCTTCAAATTGAACTTATCGATCGTTTTGGAATTTTTCCAGAGCAAGTAAAAAACCTATTTGCCTCTACTCAACTTAAAAATCAATGCAATGAAATCGGTATTGTTCGAATTCATTTAAGCCAAGAATTGGCTATGCTAGAATTCAGCAATCAGCCCAATATAGATCCAATGGCATTGATTCAGCTCATTCAAAATGAATCGTCAACCTATAAATTGATACAACAAATACGTCTTCAAATCAAATTAAATCCCGTTTTATCAGTGCTTGAAAAGATTCACGAACTAAAAGCATTAATCACTCGTCTTACGCAATACCCTTCAAAATTTGAAGTTCATTGAACATGAAAAATTACTTGCTAGGGCTCTGCATCAAGGTCTAGGTCTTTTGAATTGAGATAAAGCGTTCCTGATTTCTCGCCTTCGTTTGTGAAGATTTCTTTAATTGTTTGACAGAAAAGCTGATATGCTTGAGATATACCGTGCTACTGACACTGAAATATAGTTTTGATATAGGGGTTTTAAGCGCAAACCATCCAAATTTCTTGTTTCTGAAACATCCCATTAATGAATTCAGGGGCTTTTCGCCGCATTTTGGCAAAACTAATTAGAGATCAGCCTTTTTACAAATTTTACGCAACACCTCTCCAATGTTTTTGGTTTGTACTGCAGAAACGCCGACTTTAGCTGCAAAAGCATCCCATTTTTGGATGGCAGCTAAAACCTGATCAATGATAGCTAATGCCTTATCGTGCTTAATGCCTACAGTACCGGCTAGTTTTAAAAAATGGTTTTTTGTAGGATTTTTCCCTTCACCTATAATCATCGTCGAATGCTCACCAGCAGGGCCTGAAGAAAAGGTTAAATCGTAAGCTGGAGATACCGTCCAATTACCTTGCTGGTTCATTAAAAATGAAAAGTTCTTTGAATGATCATCGCGATTATGACTTAAGATGTTAAAAACTGCATTTCTAAACTGGATTTCACATTGCCTGATATCTTTTGTTAGATACAACGTTGCTTTCATGATGCTTTCATAATCAAGAGAAGGCTCTCTATGATCGGCATGGAGGAGACCTGCAATGGTATGCATATGAATACGGTTATCACCGTTTCTATCAAATCTCTTAACCCCAAAAAAACCTAAACCCTTTCGAGATGGAAAAAGCTTTGCTTCAGGCACAATGAGTCCGGCATCAATAGCCATAAGGTGGTAGGCATATTCAATGGCGCTGATATCTTTTGGGTCGAACTGAGATCTAAACTTAATCAGCCAATCCGAATCTTCAATATTAAGTAATACTTTAGGGCGAGCCCCGGCTGAAGATCCTCCTAACACCAGCAAATCCTCAACATAAGCATCATTTTCATCTAAGGTTGCTTGTATTTCGATATCAATTTCATCTAAGTCATTGGTGATATGAGAAATAGCACCTGGATTTTCAGGCTCATATGACAAAGCCCCCATACCATGCGTACCAACAAAACAAAGGCGATCTAGAGGTGAAAGTGTTCCGGGATTAAGTCCGGCATTCATCAATTTTCGGTCCAAAAGTAACCGACCCCAGCCATCAGGCAAGCTGTCATTGAAGACGCCAAACAACGCCTCAAATGTGCGATCATTCGATTCTATAACACCTGATTTAAGCGGTAGTTTAAAAGGCGATAACTCAAGCCCCCTTTTAATAAAATCAGCATCATATTCAAAAAATATTTTTCTGTTTTTTAGCAATAACCTTCCTGTGAGCAGTGAAGTTCCTGAGCCGTGATAATAAACATAAACAAGATTTTGATTTGAGAAGCTCATTTTCTACCTCTTTTTCTTTTTCCATTTTCTAGCAAGCCATCAAGAGATAAGGCTTCTTGAGCGCTTTTAAGTGCAAATAACGCTTTAAAATCATCCATGCACCCAAGTATCACGGCCAGCTTCAGCAAGGATTCCAAGGATATTTGGCCGGTTTTCTCAAACTTTTTTAAAGAGCCATAACTAACGCCAGACTTTTCTGATAAGGTCTGCTGACTTAAATTGAGTTCAAGCCGAAGGTCACGCGCTCTACTTGCTATTGCCTTTCGCACTTCCTCAGGCGACATCATAATAACTGATATCATAATATCCTTTGTAGCTAAAAAACACATATAATAGCTATTATATTAGCTTTTAAATTAAAGTTCAAGTCTCATTTGTTTCTGAACCAATACAGTCGTTCTTATTCTAACATACGGAGACATTACGCCTTTTTTTGATAGAATACGTACTCGAGGATATCCCTTCACTGTTTTTCTAAACTAGTGATGTGGCTTTACCCATTAGATATGAAATTGTTAAAAGGATTTGGAGTTTTATGATGTTAAAACAAAAAGAAAAAAAAAGAATCTTATCAGTAAAAATGAACATTTTTGCAACTTGGTACAGCTTGCCGTGGATAATAAAGTCCTGTTCCCGCATATCCATGCACATGGTTGGTTTGACTCAAAGGCAAATATGAATTTTATTCATCATCATTTAAATAAACATTTTATTTTTGCAATTAAATCCAATCGATGAATTGCTCTTTCTAAAAAAGAGGCAAGCTACTGTCAATTTCAAAGAATTGATTCATTAAGGTGGAATGATGGTGAGAGACACACCGTATATCTCAAGGATATTAACTTTCCTGTCAAACTATTGAAGAAAATCTTAACAAACGAAGACGAGAAACCAGGAACGCTTTATCTAGGCCTTAATGCCGACCGCATGCACGAAGTCTACCAAAAAAATGTGTAAAATTGAAATTTTTCATCAATCGATAAAGCAAAATGAAAGTTTATCTAAATCACAACCCGAACGATAAGAACACATTCTAATCATTTATTTGCATCACACATCGCTTACTGTAAAATTATTAAAAGCCAATGTTTAAATGTTCAATGAACTTCAAATTTTTAAGGGTGCTGTATAACATTAGTGAATCAGTAAAATCAGCAAAAAAACATAAAAAAAGGAGCCGAAGCTCCTTTAATAATTAGTTATAAATTAATCTCTATCATTTCCAGAAAATGCAGCAAGGATTTGTAAGAGACTTACAAAGATATTGTAAATTGAAACATATAAGGAAACTGTGGCATTAATATAATTGGTTTCCCCTCCGTGTATAATTTGACTGGTTTGAAATAAAATCAAACCGGATGATAGCAACATAAATGCACCAGAAATCAAAACTTGTAATCCAGATAATGGGAAGAATAATCCGACCAACATCATCAAGAAAACAACCATCATTCCTGCAAATAAGAATCCACCCATATAACTAAAATCTTTTTGCGTGGTTAAAGTATAAGCCGACAACCCTAAAAAGATTATACCCGTTCCACCTAATGCAGTCCCAATAATATGAGCACCATTTGGAAGATGTAACAAGTACATATTCAGAATAGGACCCAAAGCAAATCCCATAAACCCGGTGAAACCAAAGGCCGCAACAATTCCCATGGGGCTATTTTGAAGCATATTGGTTAAAAACATCAACCCATATGAGCCAATTAGAAAAACAATAGGATTTATAACAGTCACACCCATTGCCAAACTCATGTAAGCCATTATTCCACTAAAAACCAATGTCATAGCTAACAGCAAATAGGTATTTCTTAATACTTTATTTGTTGCTAACACAGACTCCATACGTCTATGTAGAACAGAAACATCATTTTTGTTCATTTTAAGCTCCATTGTTCTAAACTTTATTACTCTACACCTATTATTATACCATATGCAAGAAACCTCTTGATACAGCCCTAGACGAAATTTTCAATCTATGTAAAATAATTGAATAATTGATTTTATTTATTAGGTTTTTAATGTCCGCAACTGCACAATATGAAAAAATTATTCAAGATACATTATTCATCCCTGCTCATTTTGATGCTTACGACTTACAAAAAGTATTCTATAAACACTTAGAAAATAAAATTGACTTTGCCGACATCTATTTACAAAATACACATCATGAATCATGGATTTTAGAAGATTCTCAAGTCAAACGCGGTCATTTTGCCATTGATAGGGGCGTTGGCATTCGAATGATAAACCATGATAAAACGGGATTTGCGTTTTGTGATGATATTGCTTTATCTCCTATTGAAGAAGCTATGAAAGCTGCTAAAGCTATTGGTCGTATTCAATCAACATCACCTATTCAAATATCCAATCCCAAACAAAATCCCAAATTATATCTACCCTCAAATCCAATCCTTAATATGGATTCACAAGCAAAAATCAAACTTTTACACCAAATTGATGAACTTGCCCGAAAAAAAGATGCTCGTGTTACCCAAGTGAATGCCAGTATCAGTGCTGAATTTGATGTTATTGGCATTATCAACTCCCAAGGTCTCGTTGCAGGAGATGTGCGTCCGCTAATTAGTATCCATATCACCGTTTGGATGGAAGAAAATGGCAAACGTGAAACAGGGCGCGCAGGTGGTGGAGGACGGTATGATTTTCATCAATTGGAAAATAATGATCTTATTGAAACTTTAATTCACCAAGCCATTCATGAAGCGAATATTAATTTATTAAGTATTCCAGCACCAGCTGGTGAAATGCCCGTTGTTTTAGGCTCAGGATGGCCAGGCATTTTACTACATGAAGCCGTCGGTCATGGATTGGAAGGTGATTTTAACCGAAAAGAAACATCAACATTTAGCAACCGAATTGGCGAACAAGTCGCAGCCAAAGGAATTACTGTTGTAGATAATGGCACACTTGAAAATCGCAGAGGTTCCTTAAATATTGATGATGAAGGCACGCCAACACAAAATACCGTTCTTATTCAGGATGGTATTTTAGTTAATTATATGCAGGATTTGTTGAATGCTCGATTGATGGGTATGCAAACCACTGGAAATTGCCGTCGTGAATCCTACGCCTGCATGCCCATGCCTCGAATGACCAATACCTATATGATGCCAGGTTCACAATCAAAAGATGACATCATCGCATCCGTTGAAAAAGGCATTTATGCTGTAAATTTTGGTGGTGGACAAGTGGATATCACCTCGGGTCAATTTGTATTCAGTACCAGTGAAGCTTATTTGATTGAGAAGGGAAAAATTACACAGCCAATTAAAGGAGCCACTTTAATTGGCAATGGCCCTGAAGTCATGAAACGCATCAGCATGATTGGTAAAGATTTAAGCCTTGATCCCGGTATTGGTGTTTGTGGTAAGAATGGACAATCCGTGCCTGTTGGTGTAGGACAACCAACCGTTAAAATTGATAAAATCATTGTCGGGGGAAGTCAGGCGACATAATGCTTAAAAAGGGCAATGGACACCATATCATTTACTTTGGATTGTTCTGGGTTATTTTTAATCTTTTTTTACAAGTTTTTTTGTTAAAAGATTCCGAACAATTCAATATTCTCTTATTAGATAAAGCTTTATCATTTCAAGTATTACGTAATTTTTATATTAATTGTTTCTATTATATTTTCCTAAATTTGGTTGTATTTTCTACATGTGCAGGTGTCATTGCATTAATACCAATTATATTAAATCGTATCAATACCCCACAATTTTTATCCTCTGGAATTTGTATCTTCTTGTTCTCATTAACAACGATTTATTTTGTACTGGATACATATGTATTTCAAAATTATGATTTTCATATCACTTTACAATTACTTGATATGTTTTCGCATACTCATACTAAAAATTTACTCATTAGTGATATTAAAAATCATTTATCCATTTCAAATCGAGAATTTTACCTATTTTTGATTGGTTCGGGGGCTTTATTTATAGTTTTTGGGAGGATTACCTTATACGCCATCACTGCTGCATGTCCCTTTGTTGATTCATATACCCCANNCCATCATCCAAAACAAACAGTGAGATATCAAACCACACACTACGATATTCCAACAACGCTACTTAAATTAATTTTTAATTTCTCACAAAAAGATAAGGAATATATGATTGGTCAAGACTTATTTGAAAAAAAACCTGTCCCTTTCTTTCTTGCAGGCAGCTATGTCACCATGGCTATTGTTACACCGCAGGAATATTACATCATTGACAGTGATGGAGATTTTAAATTATTTAATCAACGCGCAGAGACTTTACCTTTACAACAAATTCATAGACAATATTTTTATAAAGCCCTTCATTTAATGTCAAAATTTTACCTCCATGAAATTTAAAATTTTCCAAAATCATGAAAAAATGGTATTTAGAAATATTTTATGGTCCTATTTAATTTTAATGACCCTCGTTGAATACGTATGTTTCCTGCCCATTTTAAAAAACTTTTTTTTAACTGTCCAAATTTTATCTCAACATGATTTAGGGGCTTTGTTTCACAATATTTCTAATTTTTTGGTATTCATGATGAGTGCCGTCTTTACATTTTTATTGTACTGGTTAAATATCACTTTTTTAATCAGTATTTTTGCTTATGGGTTATATCAAGTAAAATGCCCCCAGTATCTGATTAAAATATTACTTTTCTTATCAACAGGCATCATCTTAGGTTATTTATACACTGATATGGACTTCTATGGCTATATGCATCGCCATATTCATGAACTTCTTGATGTGAATCTTTTATCATCTCCTTTCTTCTCAAATTTCATCAAAAATTGTTTGATGTTTATTCTATTATCGATATTGATATTATCCATTTCAGAATCTTTTTATCTACGCTTTTCAATTCGCTTTTTAGATAAAATCGTTTTATTTGGATCTATTATTGTTGTATCGATCTTTTGCATTGTATTAGCCCTTTATAAATTTCAATCCATTCATTTATTACCTACCTATATTAAACACTTTGCAGGGATTGAAAAATTTTTATCTCAATCGAATGAGGATGATTTTTTCTATGTAGAAAATCGTCCTCCTATCAATATACCCTTATTAGATAAATCTTCTCAAAAACCATTCAACATCATAATTGTTTATCTTGATGATTTTTCCTATATTCAATTGAACGCCCAAAACATGCCATTTAGTACCCAATTTACAAACGACAATATTGTTTTTTTAAAACACATCTCTGGAGGGGTATCAGAAAAAGAATTTTTATTCACTCTATTTTATGGATTACCTATCACCTATATGCCTTCAGTTTTGGCACATCACACGCCTGCAATATTACTTCAGTTACTCCAAAACAAAGGGTATCATTTTTACATGAATCAACCCTCAACCCTATATCCCTTTTATACAAAGACTATTCTCGATACAAATACGCAGGCTATCGAACCCTTCATTGCATTTTATAAACTTAAAATTCAAAAAAATTACTTGCATGCATCATACCAATTCAACGATGAAATATTCAAAAACCTGGTATTATCGCTTAAGAAAAACGGTCAATATGATAACACAATTATTATTTTAACCGGATTAAATCAAGATCCTTACTTGCTTTTTACACCATTGATAGTCCACTGGCCTAATATGTCGTCAGATACCATCACTAATGTGACTACGCATTATGATATTCTCACTACACTGACGGGATTTAAACCAAATTCATTATTCAATTCAAATTTATTCTCCAAAAACCACCCAAGCTGGATTCCCGTAAAATATTTATCATCACTTCAAAGGTTGAAAACAAATAACAATACATTAAGCGTCCATTTATATAATAATTTTAGCTCTACTAAATTATTTTTTGGACAAATGGGGGCACGACATGAACTCAGACAAAAATAAATTATTTCTTCCTTTTCAATTCCATGATTTATTGCTAAAAAATCGAATCGTCATGGCTCCATTAACTCGATGCCGAGCAGATGATACGGATTGTCCTTTTGATATTCATGCCATTTATTATTCGCAAAGATCAAGCGCTGGACTAATTATTTCAGAAGCCACCCAAATTTCCCAGCAAGGCAAAGGATATGCACATACCCCGGGAATTTATACTTTAGAACAAGTAGCGGCTTGGAAACCAGTCACAGAAGCTGTGCACAAATATGATGGAAAAATTTTCTGTCAATTATGGCATGTTGGTCGAATTTCACACCCTGATCTTCAACCAAATCATGAACGACCGGTTGCACCCAGTGCGATTAAACCCGAAGGTAAAGCACTCACGAATACAGG
>DDPL01000068.1:0-5051 GCA_002342175.1 Legionellales bacterium UBA2469
CTAATGGCATCCAGTTTAAATTCTTTCGTATATTTTCTTCTCGTAGACATTGTGACCTCCAATTAAGCAAATTATCTCTTAACTGGGGTGTCCAAATCAATCAAACCACTTCAGACAACGATGTAAGTTTTTGGAAATTTAAGATGCTAAAAAATTTTTAAACACGAAAGTCTTGCAATCTTTTGGCTTCAACAAACAATAGCTCACATTCTTTTTGTATCACGCCACCGATTAATTGATATTGATTGAAGTGACTGTTTTTGCAGGAACAGCTAAAACGCTTTATTCTGGAACAAATACGATTAATATATCATCGCAATTGTACTACGCTGTTAACCGCGTTGACACCTCAAATGATGCAAAAATCGGCCTTGATTATACCCATACAATGATTCAAGGTGAAATTGCTATTGATACAGGTTGGATGTGGGTCAATGCTCTAGCCTCACTTGGTTCGACGAATAGCGCCGTTATAACGCATTTGGCTTTATTTTAGTGCTAAATTGACCGAAGGCATGGTTTAAATCAAGCTAAAAAGTTCATGCCATCTAAACCTCTAGGTGGCATTTTTTTCTTCAATTTCACCGCTTAAAATAATATTCAAGACAAATATTACCAAAATGCGGCGAAAAGCCCTTGGATTCATCCATGGGGTGTTTCAGAGTGTTGGATTTAGGATACCCAACAAGATGAGTATCCTTTTAGATTAGATTTCTTCTTGAGAAGAATGCTGTGGTTTTGATTTGGTTGGTTTTTTATGCTGTTGTTGACCTTGGTTTTGACCACGATTCATATTGTTACCGTGAGTGCTACTATTGCGACGGCGACGATTTTGTGAATGATGGTGACTGTTGGCATGATTTTTTTTGTCACGAGATTGCTGCCCACCTTGGTGTTGCGGTCTTTTGGTGTGCTGCGTTTGCATAGGTTTCTCAGTTGTTTGTGGAGTGCCAAACCATTTTTGGAAAATACGTTGTAAGAAATTGACCTCATGGATTTTGTTACTATGATCGTTTAATAGTAAATCGACAGCTGGGCGCTCAGATGTAACTTCAGTAATACCTATAGGCGCTTCAACCGTGGGTTGTGCTATCATTTCAAAACTTGCCTTTTTGGGCTTATTCTGTAGGTCGATTTTGACGCGCTGAATTTGATAATGTGGCGCAACGATATAAGGGTTTGGAATAACCACGATTTTTATGTGATGTCTTTCTTCAATTTGTTGGACCATCGCTCTTTTTTCATTGATGATATAGCTTGCCAAATCAACAGGTAATTGTGCATGAATTTCAGCGGTTTTATCTTTTAACGCTTCTTCCTCAATTAATCGAATAATGGAAAGGGCATGAGATGGAATATTACGTACCGTGCCTCGGCCATCACAGCGTGGGCAAACATCTTGTGATGTCTCACCCAAGGAAAGTCTTAAACGCTGGCGCGACATTTCAAGCAAGCCAAATCTTGAAATACGTCCAACTTGGATGCGAGCTCTATCAGCCTTCAGCGCCTCTTTTAAACGGTTTTCAACATCACGTTGGTGTTTTTGAGAAGACATGTCGATGAAGTCGATAACCACCAAACCACCCAAATCACGTAAACGCAATTGACGAGCGATCTCATCAGCGGCTTCAAGATTGGTATGAAGTGCGGTTGTTTCAATATCTTGACCGCTTGTTGATTTTGCAGAGTTAATATCAATGGCAACCAATGCTTCAGTCCGATCAATCACTAAAGAACCACCGGATGGCAATAAAACATGTCGACGGAATGCCGTTTCAATCTGACTTTCAATTTGATAGAAATTAAAAAGCGGGACATGGCTTTTATATAAGCGCACATGGGGTAAAAACTCAGGTTTTACCAACTCGATAAATTGTCGAGCTTTTACATAGGAGACATGATCATCAATGATGATTTCATTAATGGATTTCCGTAAATTATCACGAATAGAACGAATAATCACATCACCTTCAAGATGAATCAGGCATGGTGCAACTTGTGTTTGGTATGCAGTTTGAATAGCTTGCCATTGCTTAAGCAGCATCTCTAAATCATGTTGTAATTCATCGGTACGTTTGCCAACACCAGCGGTTCGAATGATAAGGCCCATGTCTTCTGAAACATTGAGCTCATTAAGACTTTCTTTCATTTCGTCACGGTCTTCGCCTTCAATGCGACGAGAGATGCCGCCAGCATGAGGGCTATTGGGCATTAGAACCAAATAACATCCTGCAAGCGTAATGAAAGTAGTTAGTGCTGCACCTTTGGTTCCACGCTCTTCTTTGTCAATTTGAATTAACAGCTCTTGGCCTTCTCGAATCAATTGATTTACGGGCTGAGGATTTTCTTCATTGAGCGGTTGGGTAAAATATTCTGGGGAAATTTCTTTTAAAGGTAAAAAGCCTTGTTTTTTTGCGCCATATTCAACAAATACCGCATCAAGACTTGGTTCACGGCGGGTGACAACGCCTTTATAAATATTTCCTTTCTTTTTAATTTCATTAGGACACTCGATATCGAGGTCATATAAAACATTATCTTTTATTAATGCAACTCGAATTTCTTCATTTTGAGTGGCATTAATAAGCATTTTTTCTTTTGATTCAATTGCTGCCATATTAATTCTCTTTGATTCAAGCTGCTGTCATTCTGAACATAGATACTGTACGATGCTTGTGTACATGGGTGCCCAAGTCCTGTGCCGCAAACGCTTGTTGCGGATAAAGAAAAATACCAACGATGTCGTTGAGAAAGGATACTGCTTGGGTTGATTAACAAGTGTTTACTAGTGTTCATAGTCTCGATGAAAGCACTTCATTGTTTATAAAGTTACGTGAACTACAGCGCATTGCATGGTATGATCAAGCTTGTTATGATGACAAGTTGATTCCTGTGTGTACATTTAAGGCTGCAGCATCACTCAACTGGATTAAAATAATTCTTTCGGGTTTTTTGACTGACCCTTAATGCAGATAGTATCAAAAAAATAGGTTTGAGGAAATAGTTAATGGAACAGGTTACTTATCAAATTATTGATAAAGAGCAAGATATTGGTCAACGTTTGGATAATTTTTTATTAAAGACATTGAAAGGTGTTCCTAAGAGTCGAATTTACCGAATTATTCGGGCAGGGGAGGTTCGCATTAATAAAAAACGAGCAAAGCCAGATTCACGCTTACAGGCTCAAGATGTGGTTCGCATTCCGCCTGTTCGCGTTAGCGAGGAAGCGCTCAAAGGTACGCTGTCGCCGGCATTTGCCAAACAACTCACTGAAGCAATACTTTTTGAAGATGATGGATTAATGGTTATCAACAAACCCACAGGGCTTGCTGTGCATGGTGGTAGCGGTATCAAATGGGGGGTAATAGAAGCGTATCGTGCATTAAAAACTGACTTCAAATATCTTGAGTTGGTTCATCGATTGGATAGGGAAACATCCGGTTTATTATTACTGGCAAAGAAAAGTTCCGTATTAAAACAATTGCAACAACAGTGGCAGGCCAATCAGGTGCAAAAAATCTATTGGGCGATATGCGACAAACCTTGGCATGGTAAACCGCAAATCACCGTACAAGTTCCCTTATTAAAGAATACTTTAAAAAGCGGTGAACGCATGGTGGTAGTCAGTAAAGAAGGAAAACCTGCGATATCACATGTTCATTTGCTTAAAAATCATGAGGATTGTTGTTGGGTAAAGGTTTCAATAGAAACCGGTCGAACCCATCAAATTCGTGTACATTGTGCACACATTGGACATCCCATTCTAGGGGATGAAAAATATGGACATCATAAAATGCCACGGTTGTATTTGCATGCTCAAAAAATCAAGTTTCAATATCGCGACGAAATGAAAACATTTACAGCGGACGTAGATGGTATTTTTCAGGAAAAACTTCACTGTTTTGAAAGCTAATTGTTAATTTGTTTGTCAGATATATGTATTTTGGAAAAAATCAGGTATAGTAAAATTAGCTTTAATGATAAATAACCAACTTTAGAGTACACACACGGAGATAGTGAGCATGACTCATCCATATCGTTTAGTGGTGTTTGATTGGGAAGGAACGATAGCCGATCCATTGGGGGCATTAGTCAATTTTTTATGGTTAGAAGTTAATCAACAAGGATGGGCAGCTTTTTCACAAAGCCAAGTTCGTCATCATTTACTCATGGGATTGCCGAGTGCGGTGAAAACATTGTTTGCAGGTTTTTCTGAGCCACAAATGCATGCCATGATAGAGCGAGCCGAAAGGATGGTCTCGCATGAGCGACATAAAGTATTTTTGTTTGCAGGTATTAAATCACTGCTACATCATTTAAAAATGTCAAAAATTAATTGTGCCTTGGCAAGTAATAAAAGCCAAGCCTCTTTACAAAATGCATTAAAAATCAGTGAGCTAGATGTTTATTTTTCTGTTTATCGGTGTGCAGGGACTCTGCCCGCAAAACCGAACCCACAAATGTTGACTGAAATTTTAGATATTTATCAGGTTTCCCCTTCTGAATCGGTCATGATTGGGGATTCTTTTGCAGATATTGAAATGGCACGAGCTTTAAATGTAGATGCAATTGCTGTTGATTGGTACGCAAGTGGTGTATGGCATCCCGATCGTATGGGTGCAAAGGCTGTGGTCAATACGATAGAACATTTGGCAAAATTATTGGGTGTTCAGTTGTCTTCAGGAGAAAAAGTTGAACAAGGTGTATAGTTTGCCCAATTTATTAACGATTGGGCGTTTGGTTTTAATTCCTTTTTTAGTGATTGTTTTTTATTTGCCATGGCATGGATCCCATTATATGACAACTGCTATTTTTGTTACGGCAAGTTTTACGGATTGGCTGGATGGTTATTTAGCAAGACGGTGGAAACAAGTCACTCTATTGGGGGCGTTTTTAGATCCAGTTGCTGATAAGGTATTGGTTGCAACCGCGCTCTTATTATTAGTCGGCGCCAAGGAAATCAATTATATCACCTTACCTGCAATTGTAATTGTGGGGCGCGAAATTGTAATATCGGCATTGCGAGAGTGGATGGCAGAGTGGGGAAAGCG
>DDPL01000068.1:5057-5358 GCA_002342175.1 Legionellales bacterium UBA2469
AGGAAGATTGGGTAAAATTAAAACGGCTTTTCAAATGTTTTCCATCGTTTTGCTTTTGGCCTTTAATCCCAATATCCAATGGATGGGTATGGTCGGTGTTGTGATGCTTTATATCGCAGCATTTATGACCATATGGTCGATGATTATCTATATCAAAATTGCATGGCAACAAATGATGAATATCGATGAAAGTCAAAATGAAGTCATGAATCTGTAGATGTAGCTTATTGATTGTACGTTTTTTTTCCAATTTTAGTGTATCTATTCTATGGAATGAAAAAAAATAAAAAAAATGAAAAAT
>DDPL01000039.1 GCA_002342175.1 Legionellales bacterium UBA2469
TCGATTCCTATACGACCCACCATTTTTTGAAAAATTCCCGTTTTCGGGTCGTTAGCTCAGTCGGTAGAGCAGAAGGCTTTTAACCTTTGTGTCATAGGTTCGATTCCTATACGACCCACCATGATTGCACTCGTAGCTCAGCTGGATAGAGTACTTGGCTTCGAACCAAGGTGTCGGGGGTTCGAGTCCCTCCGAGTGCGCATTTGAACAGAAGGCTTTTGCAATCTCCTCTCTTTCAGGCAACGTTATCAAAAAATAATATATGCATCTTTTTGTATGAATGCTCGCAGAACTTTTAGATGTCTGTAAAGACATTTTTTTTGTTTTCGAATTGCATTTTATGGGTTGGAACATAATAATGTCAGTCATGTTGTTGCCAGGAAATATATTTGAAAACACTCATTATCGATAATTATGATTCCTTCACGTATAACCTTTTCCAGCTCGTAGCGGCGGTTAATGGCGAAGAGCCATTGGTGATCACCAATGACCAATATGACTTATCCCAATTCCATTTTGATAATATTATTATTTCACCAGGTCCTGGGCACCCCGATAACCCGGCAGATTTTGGCGTCTGTCAAAAAGTGTTACAAGAATTTAATGTTCCTATTTTAGGCATTTGTTTAGGTCATCAGGGGCTTTGTAGCGCGTTTGGTGGGCAGGTGGTTCATGCTCCTGTACCGATGCACGGACAAATAAGCCGAGTTCGACATTTTGGAGATGCACTATTTGCCAATATTCCGGAAGAATTTAATGTGGTCCGTTATCATTCATTGATGGTTGAGCAACCGTTACCAGATTGTTTAGAGGTTATAGCAACCACTTCTTCCGATATCGTAATGGGCATTCGACATCGCTCCAAACCCTTATGGGGCGTACAATATCACCCAGAATCAATTTGTTCGGAGTATGGAGAGCAGCTTTTACAGAACTTTAAAACATTAACACAGCAACATCAACAGAAGCGCACACACCACATTGATGTTCGAAAATTAAATGTTTGGCGTGATCCAGAAGATATTTTTAATGAATTATATGCAAAACAAAAAAATGTAGCCTGGTTAGATAGCAGCTTAGTGGTGCCAGATTCAGCACGATTTTCCTTTATGGGTGGTTTAGATGGTCCTCTAAGTTATGCACTGGAATATGATGTGCAGAAAAAAACCGTTCTTCGACATCAAGGCGGAGAAAAAAGTGTAGTGAATTTGGGAATTTTTGAATACCTTCAACAAGAATTAAGTCGATTTAAAATTTCAAAAATGGATGTACCCTTTGATTTTCATGGCGGCTTTGTGGGCTATTTTGGCTATGAATTATACGCAGAAACCCTTCCAATTTCCCCTATCCATTGTTCGACATATCCAGATGCACAATTTTTATTTTTGGATAGGGTGGTGGTGTTTGATCATCAAGAAAAAGCATGTTATCTCGTAGCAATTGCTTTGCCCACTCACACAGCGTTGACGAATTCTTGGTTTGTAGAAATGGAGGAAGTATTTTCGCACGTTCCAAATCATGTTTATGAATTGCCTCAGAGAGTAAATGATACAATACCTTATCAGCTAAGTCGTAACCGTGAAACATATCTAAAAGATATTGAAAAATGTATGCACCATATTCGAAATGGTGATAGTTATGAAATTTGCTTAACCAATAAAGTCAAATTAAATCAATCTATCAATGCAGATGATTATTACCGAACATTGCGTCGAATAAATCCGGCACCTTATGCAGCATTTTTAAAATTTACAGATGTAGCGATAGCTTGTGCCTCTGTCGAACGGTTTTTGAAAATTGATACATTAGGGTATGTGGAAACCAAGCCCATAAAAGGTACTTTGCCTCGAGGGTTATCGAATTCAGAAGATTTAGAAAATCGGCAATTGTTGCAACAAGATATTAAATTTAAATCTGAGAACTTAATGATTGTGGATTTATTACGTAATGATTTAGGAAAAGTCTGCGAGATTGGTAGTGTCCATGTTCCTAAATTAATGGATGTAGAATCCTACGCGACTTTGCATCAACTGGTTAGTACCATACGTGGCAAATTGCGCTCAAATAAAACGCCAATTGATTGTATTAAAGCCACTTTCCCTGGGGGATCAATGACTGGTGCTCCAAAAATTCGAACGATGGAAATTATTCATCAATTGGAACATGAAGCAAGAGATGTATATTCTGGCGCGATAGGTTATTTGTCATTAAATGGAGCCATTGATTTGAATATCGTGATTCGAACTGCGGTGATAGACCCACAGATGACTTCGATTGGTGTGGGTGGAGCTATCATTGCTCTTTCGAATCCTGAAGAAGAATTTGATGAGATAATGTTAAAATCAAAAGCATTACGTAAAGCATTACTTTCGCTTTAGTTTCTTGATTTCTTCCACTTGTAAAAGGGTTGCATATTCCTCATCTGTAATCGGCATATAATTTTTTTGTTTTTCTTTTATCATGCGTGCATTTTTAAACAATGTATCCTTGATACTCAGTATATCTTGTACATGCTGTTGATGGGATGAGCGTTGAACAATTTGGGCGGGTTCAAATTGTTTGCAAATGGTTTTTCGAAGTTGATGTTGCGTATTTCCTTGTGCAAGTGCACTGACAAGCTCAATGTTAACTGCTGAACGAGGGGCACCAAAATCCAGCATTTTTTGATGGCTATGAGCGCATACAAAGTCTCCACAACTATAACCATCTCGCTGAAGAACTTGGGGGCTTGAAAATTTAACGCTTAGATTACTCGCATCTATCCCACACATTTTGAGTGCATTGAGTACGAAATTTAACACATTTTTTGCACTGTTGGCACCAAATGAATCAAATATTTCAAGGGCAAAATAGGGGGTGCTCTCGGTGGGCTTACTCAGATAGCCGCCACGCC
>DDPL01000080.1:0-8195 GCA_002342175.1 Legionellales bacterium UBA2469
TGAAAAACGATGGGTAATCACTGTTGAAATATCAAGCCCTGTTTGTAGCATGGCCATCATTTTATACCAAGTACTATACATTTTTCGACCATAAATGCCTTGAATATTTAGACATTTGAAAATCACTTGATTCCAATCAATAAGTGTACCTTCGGGTAAAATGCCAAGGAGGGCTATTCCCGCACCATTTTCTAAAACACTTATCATATCATTAAATGCCTTTGAATTGCCCGACATTTCTAATCCAACACCAAATCCTTCAATTTTTAATGTTGACATCACCTCTTTTAAAGCCTGTTTTTGAATATTCACTGCAGCGGTCGCACCAATTTTTTGGGCTAAATTTAAACGATAATCATTCATATCCGTAATCACCACATGACGTGCTCCACAATGTTTTGCTAAAGCTACCGCCATAATGCCAATCGGGCCTGCTCCTGTAATGAGAACATCTTTCCCGGCCACATCATAAGTAAATACACAATGTGCTGCATTACCAAAAGGATCCAGAATTGCTGCAACATCATCAGATAATTCATCCGGCAACAGAATCACATTGGTCGCTGGCATACACAAAAATTGCGTAAAAGCACCTGAGGTATTCACGCCAATCCCTTTCGTATAAGGACATAAATGCGCCTGACCGGTTCGACAAAACTTACAATGCCCACAAACCAAATGACCTTCACCCGAGACCCTATCACCAACTTTAAAATTTTGAACACTCGCGCCACATGCCACAATGCGCCCAAAAAACTCGTGACCGACCACCATGGGCACCGGGATATTTTTTTTTGCCCAGTCATCCCAATGGTAAATATGCATATCCGTTCCACAGATGGCTGTTTTTTCAATTTTAATCAATACGTCCTCGGGGCCATAACCTGGCTTATCAACTTGTTCTAACCAAATGCCAGGTGCTTTTTGAGCTTTAACCAACGCAATTATTTTGTCCATGTTCTACTCATCAATTATATAATGTTTAATTTTTTTCCGACTCGTCCAAAAGCATCTATAGCAAATTCAAGCTGGTTTTGGGTTAATCCTGCCGACATCTGTGTTCGAATTCTAGCTTGCCCCATGGCAACCACAGGATATGAAAATCCAATCACATAAACACCTTCTCTAAGCAAGGCTTCAGCCATTTGCGCTGCCAATGCTGCATCCCCCAACATCACAGGAATAATTGGATGTTGTCCTGGCAATAATTGAAACCCTAATTGAGACAATCCTTCTCTAAAAAAATAGGCATTCGATTCAAGTTGCTGCTGTAACGCCGGATGTTGTTGCAACCAAGTCAATAATTCATAACTGGTTTCGGCGATCATCGGCGCTAGTGAATTTGAGAATAAATAAGGTCTTGAACGTTGTTTTAGCCAATGAATAATCGGTTGCCGGCTAGAAATATATCCTCCCGAAGCACCACCCAACGCTTTGCCTAAGGTACCGGTAATAATATCAACTTTATCTTGAACACCAAATAAGTGAGGCGTCCCACGCCCTTGAGGTCCAATGAAGCCCACAGCATGCGAATCATCAACCATGACCATGGCATTGTATTTTTCTGCCAACTCACAAATGACCGGCAAATTGGCAAAAGTGCCATCCATTGAAAAAACTCCATCCGTTGCAATCAATCGAAAACGTTGTGATTGAGCTTCTTTTAGACAATTTTCCAACTCCAACATGTTATTATTGGCATAACGATATCGTTTGGCTTTCGATAATCGAATACCATCAATAATACTCGCATGATTAAGCGCATCACTGATCACAGCATCTTCTTCGGAGAGCAATGTTTCGAATAATCCTCCATTGGCATCGAAACAAGAGGAGTATAGTATTGTATCATCCATCCCTAAGTATTCACTTAATGCCTTTTCTAGTTTTTTATGAGGGGTTTGCGTTCCACATATAAAACGTACAGAAGCCATTCCATAACCGTATTGTTTCAATGCTTTTTCAGCAACGCCTAAAACAAAAGGATGATTTGCAAGCCCCAAATAATTATTTGCGCAAAGATTTAAAACATGTTGATGTTGCACTTGAATATTTGCTTGTTGTGGACCCTCAATTACTCGCTCCGGCTTTAATAAACCTTGTCGTTGAATATCTGCTAAAGATGTTTCTAAAAAATCCAAATATGATTGCGTCATCTGTTTTTTCCACTTATTCATTAAGTTGAAAAAAAGAATATCAAAAATAAAACCTTCTCTCTATGTATTTTAATGAAAAAACAACAGTCTTTATACCAAAAAAATTGTAAGGCTCCACTTTCTCTTGTTTTTAAGTCCTCGCTGCTCTATAATTTTTTCATCGATAACGCCTTGCCCCAGATCCATTTACGATTTCATTTGGTGCAAAACATTCCACACAACAGCATAATTTATTAAAATTTCTAACATGGTGTTAAAAAATGAGCAATACAACGGCTTGTTTAAATATGATTAAACAACAATTAAGAACCAATAATATTCGTAGTGAATCTATACTTTCATTATTTACCCAAGGACAGCGAGAAGCGTTTGTACCCGAAGCATATAAAGCATTTACTTATTCAGATATGCAAATAAATTTAAATCATGGCCAAGTGATGCTAACCCCTTTAGAAGAGGCCCAAATTTTAGAAACAGCAGCGCTTCAACCTAACGATTTCGTTTTAGAAATTGGTACAGGTAGTGGCCACCTGACTTATTTGCTTAGCCAACAATGCCAAAAAGTGGTATCAATTGACATACATGATGATTTCATCCAACAAGCAAAAGCCATTTTCAAAGAAAAAGATATTCATAATGCAGAATTCCTAAATATAAATGCTAATGATTTATCTTCAATCACCTGTCTTTTTGATGCGGTTATTTGTACTGCTGCTGTTGAAGAAATTCCGGTAGAATGGTTAAAAGTCATGAAAGCCAATGGAAAAATTTTTGTGCCCGTCGGAAAAATAACTCAAAATGCACAATGGCTTTTTTTAGACAATAAAAAAATATCCGGACATGAATTTGTCTTCCATACTCATGTTCCTTCTCTTATTCAAAATCAAAAAAAAGAAAAATTCATATTTTAAAATGAGCGGACTTAAACTATAAAAAGGACTTTTATGCGCTTTCATGCACGAATTAAATTAAAGCAAATGCTTATCGCAACTGCTTTTTTTATCGTGCAAAATGCAAGTTTTGCAACTGATTTATTAGAAGTCTATTATGAAGCGCTGGAAAACGACCCTATCTTTAAAAAAGCTTATACCGCTTTCATGGCTGAATCTCAATCGATACCTCAAGCCATGGCTGCTTTGCTTCCTCAATTATCCATCGAAGGATTATCGACTAGAACCTATACAGAGGTGCTGGCCGGGGCAAATTTAGATGTGAATAAAACTTATGGACAAACTAAATTTATAGTCAATGCCAGCCAATCTATCTTTAACATGAAACTATGGTCTTTATTAGAACAATCTAGAGCTAATGTTCGAGCGTCCTTAGCAAACTTTAATGATCAAGCTCAAAACTTAATACTACGAACCTCTCAAAGTTATTTTGATATTTTATTAGCACAAGATAATTTACATACCCTTGAAGTGCAACTGAAAGCTCAAAAACGCCAACTCAAACAAGCTCAAGAGCGGTTCAATGTCGGACTTGATCCTGTAACGACCGTGCTTCAAGCAAAAGCATCCTACGATCAAGTGTATGCATTATTATTTGGCGCGAGAAATAATTTGATTATTGCACAACAAAATTTAGCGAAGCTCACTGGACAAACCTACGATTCGATTGCACCATTAAAACATAAGTCAATATCTTTGGTATATCCAGAGCCCAAAAAACCTGAGGCCTGGATAACGACAAGTTTAAAGCAAAATTATAAATTAAATGCTGCCAAATATTATTTGGAAGCTTCGAGACAAAATATAAAGTTTCAAGCATCTGGCCATTTACCCTATTTCACCTTATTTGGTAACTTCTCTCAGGCGAACAATCATTTACCAAATACTGGTGCACAACCGCCTTATGCCAACACCTTTTTTAATGACATTTTCGTTCCACAAATGCAACGAAACGGCAATTTTGGTGTGCAAGCCAATTTACCTATTTTCCAAGGGGGATTAGTGGTCGCTAAAACCAAAGAAGCTGAATTTCAATTTCAGAACTACAGCAATCAGTTGGAATATGTAAAACGCGATGTCATTGTGAATACACAAATTACCTTCTCAAACACTATCAACTTAATTGAAAAAATTAAAGCAGATAGACAAACGCTGATTTCTGAAAAAGCCTCGCTGGAAAGCATTGAAGCTCAATATCAAGCGGGAACCCGAACCATTACTGATGTTCTATTTTCACAACAACAATATGTACAAACTCAGCTTCAATACAATAATGACCAATATTCTCTCATTACTCAATTGTTACAATTAAAATATTTAGCAGGTAGCTTAAACATCAAAGATTTAGAAGAAATCAACAGTTGGCTGCGTACACATCAGATTTATCAACTATCTCCAAAATCTGCAGCTATCTTTGATTTCATGCGTAGTCATCATGCGCAACCATCGATGCTCACATCATGATTATCGCTCTCGCAATCATAGGATGTCTTGTCGGCTTACTTTCAGGACTCTTAGGAATTGGTGGTGGTATTATCATTGTTCCCGCACTCAATATATATTTTCAAAATAAAACGTATTTTGAGACGCAACATTTAATGCATATATCAGTTGCGACATCAATCACCATCGTTTTAATTACAGCGCTTAGAACAAGTTATTTTTATGCCAAGCACCATAAAATCAATTGGGATATTTTTAAAACCATGAGCCCAGGTTTAGCCGTAGGTGGTTTGACTGGAAGTTATTGTACTCAATGGATTGAAGGGGCTTATTATCACCAACTCTTTGGTGTATTCCTCTTCCTGGTTGCCATCAAGGTTTTTTTCTTATCTAATCAAGATCCTCACCCTGATCATGAAATTCACGTTCCTATCGCATTACGATTTCTCGCTATATTCATTGGGTTAATTTCATCTGTACTTGGTATTAGTGGTGGCATTATCTTAACACCGCTTTTTTTCCACTATCGATTACATACTCTATCAGCAATTGGCACGGCAACCATCTGCACTTTACCAATCGTATTCACCAGCAGCATCGTTCTAAATCTTCTGCATGCTCCTGAAAACATCCCTGGGTTGATTGGATATGTCTATTGGCCTGCTGTATTATCGATTGGCATATTTAGCATGCTCCTCTCGCCTATTGGAGGAAATCTAGCAAAAATATTGCCCGAAAAAACTTTAAAAATTTTACTTGGCTTGCTGCTCATTGTTTCTGCAGGAAAAATGCTTACCCTATGAAATGGGTTTCAAAGGGTGAAAATCCATTAAACGCAATCGACGTATAAGTTGTTGTATAAGCACCTGTTGATTGTATTTGAATGATGTCTCCAATTTGCAAATCTTCCGGTAACATAAAGCGATTATTACCATATAAAATATCACTTGAATCACAGGTCGGGCCTGCAATCATTGCGGGTTGAAGTGCACCGTTTCGAGGTGTCATAACAGCATATTGAATGGCAGTTTCTGAAGCTTCCGTTAAACCACCATATTTTCCTACATCTAAATACACCCAACGAATCAAACCTTCTTCGGTTTCTTTGTGCGCAATTAAAACCACTTCCGCAAACATGGCCCCTGCATTAGCAACCAAATATCTTCCTGGTTCTATCATAATCTCTGGGAAACCTTCTGGAAATGCGGATGTTAAATATGTATGTATTGATGATGAGAATTTGTCAATACTGGGAACCTTTTCATGATATTGTACTGGAAACCCTCCTCCCAAATTCAATGATTGTAATTCAATTCCATATGCTCGCGAAAAAGCAAAAAGTTCAGCAGCTTCATTTATTGGCTTTTTCCAATTCAAAGGCTCCAACTGTTGTGAACCGACATGAAAGGAGATACCAAAAGGTTTTAATCCAAGCTCATTTGCTCTTAAAATCAAAGGTTTCGTTTCCTCAACGGAAGCACCAAATTTATTCGATAAAGGCCATTGTGCATTTTTTCCATCGGTTTTAATTCTAAAAAATACTGAGGCTCCAGGCGCGGCTATCGCAAGCTTTTCAATTTCTGCAATTGAATCTGCCATAAATCGACGTACTCCAAGCGCAAAAGCCGCCTCTACGTCTGATTTTTTCTTTATGGTATTGCCATAGCAGACATGCTGCGCTGTTCCACCAAGATCAAGAATCATCTGAATTTCCGGTAAACTCGCAACATCAAAATATGACCCCATCTTTAAAAATGGTTTCAACACCTCGACTGCCGGGTTGGCTTTCACAGCATAAAAAACTTTGGCATAAGGCATGAGCTCTTGAATGGTTTTTAAATTTACACATGCCATTTCCACATCGAATACCATACATGGCGTCTGAGGCATGATTGATTTAAAATAGTTCTGAAATTTCATACGCTTACTCAACTTAAAAAAATTAACCCTACCTTACTTTGAAAAAGTACTTAAATCAAGCGACAAAATAACAATGTTAAAAATGCAGTAAGCCCACATAAAACACCGCCCCAAACCACATCAATACACGTCATGATGATTGGCCACGATTTAAATAATGCCAAACACGTAAAATCATATACGCCATATACAACCCAACCAAATATAGCAGCCTGAATCACGACTTGCTTCCATGAAATTTTTAGCATACAAAAACCATAATAATGCACACCAAAAAGCAATAATACATAGACCAAAGCCGCGGCCCACCAAACAGGCTGCAATTGTCCATGATGTAAATTTAATATATGACCATATGCAGTATAGTAAGATGATCTCGCTATTACCCCAATCCACAATCCATCTAATCCCAACATCACAACCATACTGACTAAAATTCGAATTATCATCATTTTTAACTCCAAAGTTATTCTTTTTATAACAATACGCGAACTTATAATGGATATCCAATAGAATAAATATTTAAACCCAAAAAGTAACAAAAAAATTCAATAAGATTTTATTTTGATAATTTATCGCAAATAATCACAAATATCCTCATAAAAAATAATGAAGATTTATTTAAAATAATGCTATGATTGGTTTTTTTCCTTGTTTAGTTTTAATATGGAATATCAACAGTTATCTCCACAACATCTACTACAAGCGATTATTTCAGGTTGTGAAAATCTGAAACAAGCTCGAAAGTCTTTAAATGACATTAATTTTTTTCCAGTTGCTGACGGTGACACTGGCGACAATATGGCTGCGACCGCTTCCGCCATTATTGAACATGCTCAAATTGAACCCACGGTTCAAGAAACTCTTAAATCCGTAGCAAATGCCAGCATCATGGGTGCGCGTGGTAACTCTGGCATGATGTTTTCATCTTTTTTTAATGGCTTATTTCAAGCTTATCAAGATAATAGGCATTTAAACACCGACCATTTTAGCCAAATGTTAAAAAAAGCGGCACATCAAGTCCGCTCAAGTTTAATTGACCCTATGGAGGGTACCTTATTAACCGTTGTGGAACAATGGGCTTCCTTGATTGAAAATAAATCTCAAGATCTCACAAACTTCAAAACGCTCTGTCATGATATTATGCATCCACTCAAAGATGCTTTGCATAAACATTGTGAGTACCAGCACAACTCTAAAAAAATTTTAGATGCAGGTGCCTTAGGTTTTTACCATTTTATAGAAGGATTTACTCAAGCACTTGGCGAAGATAAACCAATAGTCTTTCAAAAAAACAAATCTATTGAAGAATTTGCACCACCTGCAGCAGATCATCAATTTTCTGCAGAACCACCAAAAAACCGTTATTGCACAGAAGCTTTATTGCATGACACCCATATTAGCCCAACACAACTACAACAACATTTAGCTCAATTTGGTGACAGCATTGTCGTGACAGGACACCAACATTTACAACGCTTCCATGTCCATACCAATCAACCAGAAAAAATTTTTGAATGGCTGCAAAATGTTGGTCGTATTGCCAATCCAAAAATTGATGACATGCAAAGACAATATGAATGTCATGTCTGTGCGAGAAGACCGATTGGCTTACTCACGGATTCCAGTTCTGATTTACCAACACATATTAGAGACAAGCATCAAATTCATTTGCTACCCATCAATATTCATATGGGCGAACATCATCTGCTTGATCCTTATAGTA
>DDPL01000080.1:8217-17602 GCA_002342175.1 Legionellales bacterium UBA2469
ATCAATCATTTTACGAAAGTTTGAAAAAAACGCCCCAATATCCAACGACCTCGGCTCCAAATCCTTTGCAAATTCAGAATAAGTTCAAAGACTTGCATCAAAAACATGACAATCTAATCATGATTTCGGTTGCAGAAAAATTAAGCAGTACTTATGCAAGTGCTTGTAATATTTCCCAAGAGTTCCCAAATATACATGTCGTGAATTCTAAACTAACCTCTGCTGGTCAAAGTTTATTGGTTTATGATGCGGCATTAAAGATAAATCAACCCGATGCAAATATCGATGATGTTCTGATGCGAATTAACTCTTCGACAAATAATATCGTTCTTTATGTTCTGGTACACAAATTGGATGCTTTAATGCGATCCGGGCGTGTGGATAAACTTCGTGGAACATTTGCGAATTTAGCAGGATTACGCCCTATCATTAAATTAAATGAGGATGGACGCGGTGAAATGTATAGCAAAGCACTTTCAACCAAAAAAGGTTTACAGCAATTGCTTCAAAATGTTGAGATAGATCAAGCTCAACGTAATGCAAAACTAGCACACTACGCCATTGTGCATGCTGGGTTTGAAGATGGCGCATTAGAATTATCTCAATTGGCTAAAGAAAAGTTCCATCAAGATCCCTTATATATCAGCCCTGTTTCTGCTGCCATTGGCCTCCATGTGGGTTATGGCTGTGTGGGAATTGCGGCATTTTTAGAGCCTTAATCATGTACATCCATCTATTGATAAGTTTTTTAACACTTCAATTATGGATGTTGTTGATTTGGACTATTTTTACTTTTAAAAAAAATGCCGTTATTGCCGATGTGGCCTGGGGCCTTGGTATCATGGGCGCCGCCCTTTTCCATCAAACTTTGCATCCATCATATGTGCTCATTTTTTCCCTAATGATCTGGGCACTGCGTTTGTCTGGATTTATTTTCTGGACTCGGCTCAAACCAAATCACCAAGATGTCCGCTACGAACATCTCAAAAAAAGTTCCCCGCATTCATCAAACTTACATTTTCTTATCAACTGTCAATTTCAGGGATGTTTACAATGGCTTATTGCCATACCTTTTCTTTTTCCAAAAGCAAACACCCTTCTGACTGGTATAGGGATGACTATTTTTTCAATTGGATTCTTGATTGAAAGCATTGCAGATTTTCAACTACAGACCTTTAAAAAAAAACATCCACATCAGGTTTGCAATATAGGGCTATGGCAATACTCGCGACACCCTAACTACTTTGGCGAACTTCTCATATGGTTTGGATTTGCACTTTGCTTTAGCTCAAACCTATTCGCGTTTTTGTCCCCCATTTCACTTTATCTTATCATGACACGTATGACAGGCCCCTTAACTGAAGAAATGAGTTTACGCTCAAAAGGAAAAGCCTATAAGTCGTATCAGAAAAAAACCCCCATGATTATACCCAATCTTAAAAAAATAATTTCCACAAATTAAATTACAACTGATTTAATGACAACATTTCAAAATAATATTTTGCTTGATTAAGGATAGATGCCTTCTTATCTTCATCAAAACGATGCCATGTCGCATACATGAATTTCATTCGCATGTTTGATTTTAGTTTATCTTCATGTCGTGCAATAAAATCCCAATAAAAAGAATTAAATGGACATGCGCTTTCTCCCACGACTTTCTTTGGATTATAGACACATGATTCACAAAAATTAGACATCTTATTAATATAGCTGGCACTTGCTGCATAGGGTTTGCTTGCCATACATCCCCCATCTGCGTAAAGTGCCATGCCTAAAGTATTTGGCAATTCTACCCATTCATAAGCATCCAAATAAACAGCCAAATACCATTCACATACCGCTTTAGGATGTAGGCCCGCCAACAAAGCAAAGTTTCCGGTGATCATGAGTCGCTGAATATGATGAGAGTAAGCATAAAGTTGGGTTTGTTTGACCACCGTAGCCAGGCAGTTCATGTTCGTCGAAGCACCCCAATACAATTCAGGTAATGGACGCGTGGCATGAAGTGCATTCAACTGCGCATAATCTGGCATATTTAACCAATAAATGCCCCTTACATATTCCCGCCACCCTAATATTTGTCGTATAAACCCTTCAACAGCCGCCAAAGGCGACCTACCTTCTTCAAATTCAAGTTGTGCTTGTTGACATAAAACCAATGGGTTCAGCATTCCTGCGTTCAAATACATGGATAACACACCATGTGATAAGAAAACTTCTTGGGCCATCATCACATCTTGATATTGTCCAAAATAAGGCAGACAAGTCTTCAGAAAATGCTTCACATGCTCCTGAGCATCTTCATGCGTGACCGCATAGTTAAACGACTCAATTGCACCAAAATGATGAGAAAAATGTTGCCTCACCAAAGTTATCACAGCTTGCGTAATCTCATCTGGATTAAAAACCAAACGTTTAGGAAAACGAGGCTCTCCTTTCAATGGATCTCGATTTTCCAAATCAAAGTTCCATTTTCCACCCTGTGGCTTACCATCTTCCGTAAGTAACAATTGATGATGTTGACGCATCATCTGATAAAAACACTCCATTCGCAATTGTTTACGATGATGAGCCCAGTTCTTGAACATTTGGTGCGTACATAAAAAACGCGTATCTTCTCGCATTTCAAGACCCGCATTGATGAATGCTTCACGCAATCGCCATTCACCAGGTTCAGTGACGACAATTTTATCCATGCCAAATTGTTTTGAAAGGCGTTGCCACTCACTTATCAATGATTGTGTATTATCCGGATCATCGAGTGTGACATAGGTCACTTGAATCCCCATCGCAATGAGTGCTTTGGCAAAATGTCGCATGGCTGAGAATAAAAAAATAATTTTTTGAGGATGATGAGAAACATAATCAGTCTCAGCACGGACTTCACAAAAAACCACACGATCGTGTTCTAAATTTAAATCAGATAATGATGCCAGATCATAAGACAACTGATCAGCAAGTATAGGGCGCAATATATTCATACTAAACTTTTGGTCGAGGCTTTAAGGTACTTAAACCACCATCAACAGCAATATGCTGTCCAGTTATCCAATTGTTTTCGGGGCTTAACAAAAATAGGATCATACGGGCAATATCCTCTGGTGTTCCTAATCGTCCAAGGGGATGCATTGCAATAGAACCCTTGCGTATAGCTTCCTGTTGTGTTAGTGCCGTCGTTAAACGGGTTTCTGTTAAACCCGGCTCTACAACATTAAAGCGTAACCCTTGAGCCGCATAAGTTGCTGCAGCAGAACGCATTAACCCTACAATTCCAGCTTTTGCAGCGGCAATGGCTTCGTGATTTGCAAGACCAATTTCACCTGCGGCAGAACCAATCAAAACAACGCTGCCACCCTGTCTCATGAAAGAACCCGCAGCACGAACCACAGCAAATGCGGTAGTTAGCGATGCGGCTATGACGGATTGATATTCAGATTCAGATGTGAGATGAGCAGGTTTCAATAATAAACTGCCAGCACAATTCACCACACCATCAAGCGTACCAGATTGTTGAAACACTTGTTCAACATCTGAAAACTTAGTCGCATCCAATACAAATTTCGGTTGAACCACTTGAGTATTTCGGGCAGTCGTGAGCACTTCATGGCCTTGCGTTTGTAATTCAAGACACACCTGCTGACCAATATCACTACTCGCCCCAACAACTAAATATCGTCCCATCGAACTATTTCCTTCCATTTCTTGGTAAATTATTAAATTCCACTTCAACTTGAGTTTCTTCCTTGTTGGGCTCATTTGCAAGTGGTAATTTCTGCTTCCTAGTAAGGGGTTTATAATTAAAATTTTCAAAATTTGTGGTGAAATCAGCGTTCCTGACGCCATGTACGTCTTTTTGGTTACGATACAACCCACTGTCTTGGTTTGATTTCTCATTTCTATCCAGAAAATAACTTCCACCGAGAGTTACCGCACTGATAATTGGAGCGCCGACAATTAGAATGGCGGGCAAAGCACCAAATGTTACCAAACCTGAACACATCATTGCGGAAAAAAGTCCGAGCAATAACAGATTTTTTTGCCAGCAAGGTTGATTTAACCGTTGCCAAAAATTGAGATAGGGGTCTAAGGCTGCCATAAAGCTGTTTTGGCGTTTTGTGTAACGATTTCCTCTCGTTTCGAATACATAGGCAAGATTTGGGGCAAATGACTCATCAAACCGAACAGGAAAAGGATAATTAACCCCCTGTGCATCTAAAAACTCACGATCACTCATCCATTCAACAACTTTTTTTGTAAAATTCTCATGGGAATATTCTGGTTCACCTTTGAGAATATTGGATAGACGAGAAGAATAACTGCGTTGATGAATTTGTTTACACATATCCATCAACTCTTCAAATTGTGTGGGATTATTTTGAGCCTGACAATGAAGCCTGTAAAGATAATCTACAAATTCTTTACAATGTTCCCAATTTTCAACATTGATGTAAGGCATTTATGCAAACCATCGTTTATCTGAGTAATTAAAGTATAACACCAAAAGAGCGACTTGAACTAAAAAAGGCCTGATTTTTCCAAAAATAACAGACTTTTAAAGGAATTAAATATCGGAATTAGTCTTAATTATTTCTTTTGATGCATCGTTTTGCTCTGGTTGTTTTGCAATACATAAGCGAAATAAGAATGTGTATTTCGAATCCTGATTTATTTTTTCCATCTGTTCTTCAGACTTGGTCGCTATTTTGGGTAACTCCAAAATTTCTAAAGCTTGGTATTTGTTCATCATGATAAATACCCCCTTGAGTATTAGAATTGAGGATGCCTCAAATTAAGTATAGTCAATTTTAACGACTTATCAAAAAAACAAAGATTGCGATAAGACCATAAAACACGTTAAAATAGATGCTATTTTATTGATTCTTAAAATTTATGTCTGCCCAAACCCCAATTCATCGTCGTGTTTTTTCTTTGCTGAAACCTTATTGGAAAATGGCACTCCTCGGAATCATTGCCAATTGTTTATATGCAGGTATCGATGCAACATTTACATACCTCATGCGACCTTTTATGGACAAAGGTTTTGTCAATATTGACATGCACTTTGTTTATCAAATTCCCTGGATTGTTTTAGTTGGGATTACCTTACGAGGCCTTATGGGCGGATTTGGAGGCTACTGCATGACGCACGTTGCGCGCTCAATGGTTAATGGCCTACGTCAGCGTGTCTTCTCTCAATTCTTGCATTTGCCCGCCAAAGTTCTCGATAGCACACCATCGGGTCAACTTTTATCAAAATTACTCTATGACGTCGAACAAGTCGCCCAAGTGAGTGCCGATGTAATTACTGACATCGTACAAAATGGGTGTCTTATCATTGGGTTATTTAGCGTGATGCTTATTATATCTTGGCAATTGACCTGTATTTTTCTGCTGGCAGTTCCTGCTATCGCAATTATGGTGCAATACACCAACCGACGTATTCGACGCATTAGCCGTCAAGTTCAGCAATCTATGGGAGAAGTCACAGAAATTGCTGGTGAAGTCATTGAAGGATACCGTGAGGTGCGCATGTTTTCAGCTCAAAACTATGTGGCACAAAAATTTAATCAATCTGCAGAGTCCTCTCGTCGCCATGATTTAAAAGTTGCCATGAGCAAAGCTCTAAATGTTTTTGGGGTCCAAATGATTTTAGCCGTTGCGATGACCATCATCATTTTTGCAGCCATTCAATTGGCCAAAATGATAACCATCACGGCCGGAACATTTTTAGCCATTACCGCAGCGATGCTGCAATTGATCAAACCCATGAAGACCCTAACCACTCTAAATGCTTCACTACAACGGGGTTTTGCTGGCGCTGAAAGTATTTTTTATCTCCTGGATTTACCAACAGAGTCTTCTGCTCAAACAAAAACCTTACCGCACTGCCATGGTAAAATAGAGTTCAAAGACGTTTATTTTGCTTATCAAGACGAACAATGGGTATTAGAACATTTCAATATGCAAATTCCAGCCGGCCAAACCATCGCACTTGTTGGCTCCTCCGGCAGTGGGAAGACCACATTGGTTAATTTACTACCTCGATTTTATGATATTCAAAAAGGTAATATTTTAATTGATGATACCCCTATTCAAAATCTAGAACTCAATACCCTCAGAAATCAATTTTCATGGGTTGGTCAACATGTTATTTTATTCAATGATACCATTGCCAAAAACATTGCGTATGGTCAAAACGCTATCGATGAAACACGATTATGGACAGCCATTCAACAAGCCGATGCCTATGATTTTATTAAACAACTTCCGGAAGGCATCCATACCATCATTGGTGAAAATGGCCTATCACTTTCAGGCGGTCAACGCCAACGTTTAGCCTTAGCGCGCGCAATTTATCGAAACTCGCCTATTTTCATTCTTGATGAGGCAACCGCTGCTCTCGATAATCAAACTGAACAGCATATTCAAAGAGCACTTGAACAATTTCATCACCAACGCACCATGATCATCATTGCACATCGCCTGTCTACCATACAGTTTGCTGACGTTATTTTTGTGATGAACAATGGCAAGATTATAGAACAAGGTCGACATGAAGATTTGTTAAAACAAAATGGTCATTATGCAAGCCTTTATCATGCCCAACGCCACAGCCCTATGGAGCACCATGAAATCCAAACTGACGCAATGGCTTAATCATCGATGGTACAGTGTGCTGACTGTACCATTTTTTTTAAAGCCTTTATCATGGATTTACGCCATCGCTCAACGCCTGCATCGAAAATTCCAACAGTGTTTTATTAAACGTGAACACACGCCACCGGTCATTGTGATTGGCAATATCACTGTTGGTGGTACCGGGAAAACGCCTTTTTTAATCGCATTAGCGCAAAGATTACAAGAAGAAGGATATCGCATAGGTATCGTGACACGAGGCTATCATAATCAACTTTCCAATTCTCCTTACTTAGTTCAAGTCGCAGATAGCGCCCAACTAATTGGTGATGAAGCAAAATTAATCAGTCAAAAGGTACAAGCACCATTAGTCATTGCCCCAAAACGTCAAGAGGGTGTTCGTCTACTTACTTCAGAATTCCAATGTGATGTCATTTTAAGTGATGATGGTCTTCAGCATTATCGTATGCCACGTGCCATGGAAATTGTCATGATTGATGGGCAACGTGGTTTTGGGAATCAACAACTATTGCCGCTGGGGCCTTTACGCGAACCCTTGTCGCGTCTCAAAAAAGCAGATTTTATTCTCATCAATGGCACCGCATCCAAAGCCACTCAAAATATTTTAAAGAAAATGAACTGTAAGACCTTTCATATGGATTTAAAAAACCGTGATATTCAAGCCCTTCACCCACAAACACCGCCATTTACATACAGCTACCCATCAATTGCAGCCTTTGCCGGCATCGGAAATCCAGGCCGATTTTTTCAGTCATTACAAACCCTTGGTATTCAACATCAGCCCTATTCTTTTGCCGATCACCATATTTTCCACAGAAAAGATTTTGAAATCCCCGAAACTTGCATTATCATGACAGAAAAAGATGCGATGAAGTGCCAATCATTTAAACAAAAGCCGATTTATGTATTACCGGTTGAGGCATGGATGCAACATCAATTTTGGACAACTTTCTTTTCTCATCCGCTTTTTAAATCGCAGAGAATTATCGCATGAAGGCTAAATTTTTATTAAAACTTATTTTTTGCATAACCCTGGTTTTCACAACCTGCTGTTGCGTAGCTGATGACAATTTACCGAGTCCTTTTCTCCTCAATCAACTAAATACATCCCAAGACATGTGGACCATCACCGGACTTTTACAAAATGAGCAAGATGAGTCTTATGGATTTACCTTTAACATTCAACGTAATGGCCCAGCCTACCATGTTTTTGCAGCCATCATGGATATCCATCAAAAAAAGGAATTATGGCATCAAGAAGAAAATGGCATATTGGCAACTTCCGACCAACCTGTGGAAAAATTAGGTCATTTTTTCTGGAAATATAGCAATATTAATTCCAGTTTAATCGTTGGTTATGAGGACAACAAACAACAAGTCTTCAATCTAAAATTAGATCTTCTAGAGCCAACTGTTGTCACTAAAACGGCTAAACTCACACCTGATATGAAAATTCAACAATTTTGGTCAGGTCAAATCAATGGCCATGTCAATATCAATGAAAAAGAACAGTTTGTAACGAGTCGTGAAATGTGGTTACAACAAATTTGGCAACATCAGAGCGGACACCATCCCAAAATGTTTCAAGAACTCATGTGTAAATTTCAGGATGGTAGCTCACTTTTCGCTCTACAAATTCCTGAAAAAAATGCTTTGAAAGCCAATATTGCCGGCCACTTTAATGCTCAAGGCGATAAACAAACGATTTCACAATTCATTAATTTATATCCATCCCAAGAAAAAAATTATAATGTAATTTTAAAAGATTCTAAAAAAGTATTGCATTTACAATCCCTCTACCAAACAAAAAACTATCAAGCCCTATTTGGATATATTCCTCATGCAACCATGCATGGTTTTTGTCTATATCAAAGTAATCCATGGGATGCTCTAATTCCCCAAAATCGTCCCCATAAACCGCGTTTTGAATCAAAGCATGAAAATATTTTACAAAAAACATTTGCACTGGGGAAAAAAAACTTTAAAATGCCTATCAATTTGAAAAATAAATCGACATCATGACAGATTTCACTGCTATTGAAAAAAAACTCCTCCACTATACAGGCAAAGCTATTGCTGACTATCAAATGATTCAACGCGGTGATCGTGTTATGGTCTGCTTATCCGGAGGAAAAGACTCGTTCACAATGCTAACCATTTTAAAGCATTTACAACAACGCAGTCGTCAAGCTTTTGAAATGCATGCGTTTACACTTGATCAAGCACAGCCCGGCTGGGATGATAGTAAATTGCGTCAATGGTTAAGTGGAAAAAATATTCCCCATACCATTTTAACCCGCGATACTTACTCGATAGTCAAGGAAAAAATTCCAGAAGGTCAAACCTATTGTTCTCTATGTTCACGATTAAGACGAGGTATTATTTATCGCTACGCTGAAGAACATGGATTTAATAAAGTGGCTTTAGGCCATCATCGCGATGACTTGATTCGATCATTGCTCATGTCGATCCTTTATAATGGCTCCATCAGTGGAATGCCACCCAAATTATTAAGCGACAATAAAAAACATATCGTCATACGACCTTTATGTTATGCGCAGGAAGCCGATATTATGCGATTTGCGCAAGAACAACAATTCCCCATTATTCCGTGTAATTTATGTGGCTCTCAAGAAAACCTATCACGTAAAAAAGTTGGTGCATTAATCGACCAATTGGCGCTTGAAAATCCTAAGGTCCCAAGCAATATTCTTCATGCTTTGCA
>DDPL01000083.1 GCA_002342175.1 Legionellales bacterium UBA2469
CTTTTTCTGTTGACATGATGTGTAGAAGTTAATATTTGATCTGACATCCGGCGTTAAATCGAGTAAAATTGATTTGACAAAACCAGCTTTATTTAAAGGACTTTGTTCTCTCCTTAATACTCTGGATTTATTAAAGAGGTATGATCCTGAAGACCTTAAGCAAATGATGCATTCGTTGTTAGGAGAGGCATTTGTGTAGATACTTATGGGATGAATCCAGGGGCTTTTCGCCGCATTTTGGTAACATGAATAACTAACTTCAATTAAACCAATGACCGCCGCAAGGTTCTCATCTTCTCTGACCAAAGCAATCCCTGTCTCTTTACTTCCTGGGTCTATTTTACAAGCAATCGGTTGCAAGACACTATCTTCAACCAATCGGTCAATCAGACGAATGGTAAAAGGTTTAAGCTTATGTATCCGTGCACGTCCCCGCTCAAGCAATATTCTTGCGCGTCGCTCTTTACAGGACATCAATGGGTCGCCTCTGCGATCTAAAACAAAAGCAGCCATGTTATTTCCCATCATAAACCCTTACGGGTCATTGTGACGTTTGTCTTTCGACAAATCTCCCTTCGGCAATGTCTATTGACGGCATCACGATTTAAACCGTCGGGTCTTTACCTTTACCCAGCATGATCTAAACCTTCTAGAGCTTGGGACTAAGGAAGCATCCCAAGGTAGGTCTTTAACCTTCAATAAACGTAGCGGACTGGATACCGCTTTGCCTGGTTGACCTTACAACTCCAAAGGCAAATTAATGGTAACTCCGTCGCGCGCTGCTCTGTATGCCGCAATTAACAGCTCTAATGATGATAAACCTTCTTGACCATCCACCAAAGCTTTTTCCTTATCTTGTAAAGTTTTAATGACGTTATCGTAATAAAGGGGATGACCAAAACCGTAAACCGAAGTGGTTTCATAACTTGCCGCTTTAATTGCCTCATCTTCAGGTCTGCTGTCTGCAAATGTCCACTCCTGGATTTCATTCACTGCAACACCACCAATGCGAACGGTGCCCTTTTCACCAAGAATTGTAATCGAACCTTCATAATTTTTTGGATAGGTAAGCATGGTTACACTCACAGAACCCATGGCCCCATTACGCCAGCGAATGTTTAAAACACCTGTATCTTCAGCTTCAATCTTACGTTCCAGAGTTCCCATCATCGCCTGAACCGATTGAACAGGCCCCATCAGCCAATGTGCTAAATCGACGTAATGACTTGCCTGATTCATAAATGCACCACCATCTAATGCCCAAGTACCACGCCAAGCATCCTTATCATAATAATCTTGTGGTCGCGTCCAAAATACATTGATATTTGCCATATAGATTCGACCAAAGCGTCCTTCATCAATTGCTTTTTTTAACATCTGTAAGGTTGCATTCAATCGATTTTGTTTGACCACAAATAGACGAACACCTGCATCATTGCAAGCTCGAACCATATCAACGCCATCTTGCCAACGCGTTGCCATCGGTTTTTCTGTTAACACATGTCGTCCTGATTTTGCAACCTGTATCGTTTGAGCAGGATGAAGTCCACTTGGGGTACAAATACTAACAATATCAGCATCGGTCGCAGCAAGCATCTCATCCAGATGGCAATAACCCTGCACCTGATACTGTGTCGCAACTTGCTTCACTAAGTCTTCCCTTCCATCACAAACTGCAACTAATTCTAGATTTTCGTGATGCTCTGAAATGGCTTGTAAATGATTTTTTGATATGCGACCTAAGCCAAGTACAGCAATTTTAATTTTTCGATCATGGATTACATTAGGCGTATGTCTCATTTTAGGCACTCACAATATTGGTTTGATGTTGATAGGCTCTAAAACCACCTCGCGTATCAATCACGAGATTGGCATGTTTTGTACTCAGGTCATAATCAAAAGATTTATGTTGTGTTGCCAATATCACACAATCGAATTGAGCGAGACTTTGTGGCGTTAAATCAACGCTCGATAAATCAAAATGATGTTCACGCATTTTTGGAAAAGGTAAAAGAGCATCCGTCGTTTCAATGACATAACTTAAATCTGGTTCACGATATTTATTTAGAGGCGTGGGCACACATAAGATTAATGCATCTGCTTCTCTCGCTTGTGAAAAATCGGACGTTGCATGAATAAGGTGTTGATGTTTAGCAATTTGCTTAGATGGAATATGCTTAATATAAGATTTTCCGGCATTAAGCATTTCATTTTTTGATTCATCAACATCAATACCAACTACTCGATACCCTACTTCCGCGAAGCGAAGCATAAGAGGTAGCCCAACATAATCTAAACCAACAATGCCAATAATTACTTCTTTATTAATAATTTTCTCAATAAACTGATTTAACATTATCAATCCTTTTTAATAAAAATCTTACACTTCGGCTGTAACTTCCCTTATGTTCGACATTTCTTCGGATAAGATACTACAAATTTTTTCCTGATCTACCGCACTTAAATATGGGTGCATAGGTAGGCTCATCACGCGAAGAGCTGCGAACTCTGTGTTTGGATAAGATTTGTCTTCTGGATATAACTCTTTGAAAATAGGTTGTTCGTGTAATCCGAATGGATAATGAACAGCAGTTGGGATACCTCTTTTTTGAAGTGCATCTTGTAAGGCTTCGCGATTTTCAACTTCAATGGTGTATTGAGCAAAAACCGACAAATTATCAGATTTCACAAATGGTTTACGAATGTTTTTAGGTAATAATTTTTCGTAGCGAGCAGCAACTTCTTGACGCGCATTGATTTCCTCTTCAAAAACACCCATTTTTTCAATTAAAATTGCTGCTTGAATGCTATCGCATCGGCCATTTATCCCAAGACTGGTATGATAGTACCGTTTTGATTGGCCATGAAGACGAATTTCTGCCATACGTCTAGCGAGTTCTGGATCATTTGTTAAACATGCTCCACCATCACCATAACAACCCAATGGCTTGGATGGGAAAAAACTTGTACAACCGATCGTTGATACCCCACATGAACGACGTCCTTTATATACTGCCCCAAAACTTTGAGCGGCATCTTCAATCACTGGTAAATTGTATTTTGCAGCTATAGCATTAATTTCATCAAAATCAGCGCATTGTCCATATAAGCTAACTGGCATAATAGCTTTAGTTTTTGTTGTGATAGCAGCCTCGATTAAGCGTGGATCAATATTATAAGTAATTGGATCAATATCCACAAAAACAGGTTTTGCTCCAAGCAAAGCAATCACTTCCGCTGTGGCAAAAAAACTAAAGGGTGTGGTAATCACTTCATCACCTTGGCCAACCCCAAGAGCCATCAATGCAATTAACAAGGCATCTGTACCACTAGCAACTGCTAGTGCATGTTCAACACCCACAAATTTTGCAAGCATTGCCTCTAATTCTGTAACTTCTGGCCCCATAATATAGGCGCCATGTTCGAGAATTGCTTTAATCCTTGCCATGACTTTATCTTTAATTCGTTGGCCTTGAGTTTTCAAATCAATAAATTGCATATTTACATTCCTAATAATGGCTGGTAAAAGATTTAATTCTAATTTTGAACATTATCTACTAAAGATACCTTAAAGTCATCAGTTGTTTCTTGATTCTCAAAGATGCTTTGACGAAGATTTTTGCCTCTCTTGAACACCGCCAGAAATATGTTATGTAAGCCCCATATTATCATCTAACAAATATTCAACACTTTGTAGTAAACTGTTAAAACTCTTTAGAAATG
>DDPL01000059.1 GCA_002342175.1 Legionellales bacterium UBA2469
TTGGGATTTTTGAATTAAAAAAAACCGTGGGACACACGGGGTTAGCTTGTGAAGTGAACGACAGTAGTCGTCAGCAGCAAGAACCACTTCTGTCATGTTTGACATGATATGAGGAATCCTCGTCTCTTCAGGACGGTGAGGACGTCAATAGTTATAATATCCCTAGCAGTTTTTAAGTAATCACCCTTTTCCAATTTGTACCTTCAGAAGAATCTTCCAATTCAACGCCTTGGTTTAACAAAGATTGACGAATTTCATCTGCACGTTGATATTTTTTTTCTAATCTTGCATTTTTACGTTCTTCAATGAGGCGCTCTATTTCATCATTTGAAATACCCTCTTTATTCATTGAATACTTTAAAAAGTCATCAGGATTCATCTCTAGTAATCCTAAAATATCTGCTAAATATTGAAGTGTTGCGATTAATGATGATGTCGGTGTTTTATTTATTTGTGTACAAAGTTCAAAAAGAATTGAAACCGCCTCAGATGTATTCAAATCATCATTCATTCGGGATTCAAAACGTTCTACCCATTCCTTGGATAAAAGAATATTTGGTTCCTCGAATAGTGTTTGATGCTGTGATAAACATTGATACAATCGTCGCAGTGCTTTATGACTTTGAGTCACCAATTCATCACTTAAATTCAAAGGGCTTCGATAATGACTGGTCATAAAAAATAACTTTAAAACTTCAGGATGATATCGCTTTAATGCGTCCTTGATGCTTAAAAAATTCCCTGTCGATTTTGCCATTTTCTCTTGATTAAGTTGTAAAAGGCCAACATGCATCCAATAATTTGCATAGGTATGACCAGTGCAGGCCTCACTTTGAGCTATTTCATTCTCATGATGTGGAAATTGTAAATCCAAACCACCGCCATGAATATCAATTTGAGAGCCTAGGTGATGCATTGCCATGGCCGAACATTCAATATGCCAGCCTGGACGACCTTCACCCCATGGAGATAACCATGAGGGCTCGCCTGGTTTTGCTGATTTCCATAACACAAAATCCAGAGGTGAATGCTTGCCTTCATGAATATCAATTCGCGCACCAGACACCAATTGGTTTAAATCTTGTCGCGATAATTTACCATACGAAGCAAATTCATTCACTGAAAAACAAACATCTCCGCTTTTAGCAACATACGCTTTGCCTTTTTCAATTAATTTTTGAATTATCGCAATCATATCTTGAATATGTTCAGTAGCAAGCGGTTCCACGTCAGGTGCATCAAGGCCTAAAGATTTCGCATCATCTTTCATGCTTTGTGAGAAAGCTTGACTAATCACATGAAATGAAACATTTTTTTCCTGGGCGCGTTTAATGATTTTGTCATCTATATCCGTAATATTGCGCACAAATTTAACCTGATAACCCAAATGACGAAAATATTTTACCATCATATCAAATACAATCATGCAGCGAGCATGGCCTAAATGACAATGATCATAAACCGTTACACCACACACGTACATGCTGATTTGATTGGGAACGAGCGGAACAAACACTTCTTTATTTTTTGTCATTGAGTTATAAATCATCAACATTACATCAATCCTTCTTTAATTTTTCCCAAGCACTTTTTAATTCAACAACACGATGAAATTGATGGGCTTGTTCAGATTTTTTAAAATATCCTATCCGTTCAAATTGAACAACTTCATTCTCTTTCAAAGCGCCTAATGCTGCCTCACCAATACCTTTTGCACGCATCTTGGAAAGAGGATTCAAGTAATTACAAAAATCATCTAAACTGCCTGGATTCTCATGCATAAATAAACGATCATACAAGACCAAATCAAGTGGTACATTATTTTCAGAAGATACCCAATGAATAACCCCCTTGACTTTACGCCCCTCAGGATTTTTTCCTAAGGTATTTGGATCAATACTGGCATAAATTAAATCAATCTCGCCATTTTTATCCATCACCACTTCATCACACTTTATGATGTAAGAATGTCTCAAGCGAACTTCTTTACCCGGTGCTAATCGAAAAAAATCCTTGGCTGGTTCAAGCATAAAGTCACTTTGCTCGATAAAAATTTCTTTGGTCAATGGTAATATTCGACGTGGTGCATTGGGATCTTGTGGATTAAGAGATGCATTTAAATCAATGGCTTCAGGTAAATTGGTCAAAATCACACGCACAGGATTCATCACAGCCATGTAACGTAAAGATGTTTCGTTTAAGACTTCACGCACACACTCTTCCATTAAACTCACATCGATAATTGAGTCGCTTCTTGAAATACCAACCATATCACAAAATTTACGCAATGCCGCAGCTGGATAACCTCGTTTACGAATCCCGCGAATCGTGGGTAATCGTGGATCATCCCAACCATCAACATGTTTGTCTTCAACCAAGGTTCTTAACTTTCGCTTACTGGTAACAGTATGAGAGACATTTAAGCGGGAAAACTCTGTTTGTTCAGGTTTGGCTGGAACAGAACAGTTTTCAATAAACCAATCATACAATGGTCGATGATCTTGGAACTCAAGAGTGCATAAAGAATGAGTAATGTACTCTATTGCGTCACATAGCGGATGAGCATAATCGTACATTGGATAAATGCACCAATTATCACCTGTTCTGGGATGAGGAACATGGCGAATACGATATAAAACGGGATCTCGCATATTGACATTTGGTGAAGCCATATCAATTTTAGCCCTTAAAACATGTGCCCCATCTGGGAATTTCCCCGCTTTCATTCGTTGAAACAAATCTAAATTCTCTTCAATACTGCGATTACGGTAAGGACTATTTTGCCCAGGCTCTGTTAATGTTCCACGCGTATTTCTGATATCCTCAGCACTTGAACTATCGACATAAGCTTTGCCAGCTTTAACAAGCTCAATGGCCCAATCATATAACTTTTGATAATTATCAGAAGAATACGTAATATCACACCAATGATAACCTAACCATTTCACATCTTCTAATATGGCATCTATATACTCTTGCTCTTCAGTTAATGGATTGGTATCGTCAAATCGCATGAAACATTGACCATTATAATCATCAGCAAGCCCAAAATTTAAACATATAGATTTCGCATGGCCGACATGAAGATATCCATTTGGCTCAGGAGGAAAACGAGTGATTAATTTCGTATATTTTCCTGATTTCAAATCATTATCAATCATTTGTGAAATAAAATGATTGGCAACTTTTTCTTGTTCATTATGCTTCATGAATTTAAACCTTTAAAACTAAAATTAAAATAAAAACCAAGGACCAACAGTTTCCGCAGGGATATTAAATTGTTCTGGATAAGTGACCCCCACTAAATACAAACCATATGGAGAAGCAGTTTCTGCACCTAAGCGTCTGTCTTTTGCTTCTAAAACCTCTGTAACATAACCCTCAGGTTGCTTACCTGTTCCCACCGCCATCAATACACCAGCTATATTTCTTACCATATGATGTAAAAATGCATTTGCAGAAATATCAATAACCACAAAATGTGACGAGCGAAATACTTTAATTAATTTGATATCACGCATTGGCGTCTTGGATTGACACTCAACAGAACGAAACGAGGTAAAATCATGTTCCCCAAGTAAGACTTGGGCTGATTTATTCATCGCACTGTGATCCAAATGTCGATATTGCCACGACACATGGCTTCTTAATAATCCAGGACGAATCGATGAGTTAAAAATAACATATCGATATCGACGAAATGTTGCAGTATATCGTGCATGAAAATCCTCGGTAACATTAAAAGCATTTCTCACACACATGTCTTTAGGTAAAGAACTATTTGTGCCATGTATCCAGGCTCGTAATGAACGATGATTTTCTGTATCAAAATGCACAATCTGGTGCGTTGCGTGAACCCCGGTGTCGGTTCGTCCAGCACAGACCACTTCTATTGGTTCATTTGCAACCTTAGAAAGTGCTTGTTCAAGTTGATATTGCACAGTTCTTAATTCTTGTTGGGCTTGCCAACCATGATATTCACTGCCATCATATTCAATTTTTAAGGCAATTCGCATTGATTTATCCAATAAATCTTAACAATCTAAATGATTCTTATGTTAATGTCTAGAAATAGCGTATTTCTTACTTTCTGGTATTATATATTTTTTTTAATCAATTTTGAATTTTAGTTTTAAAAGGTTTTCATGACAGCATTTATTTTAAATGGGCAAACCATCTCTACAGAGAAAAGATCACAGTTAAAGAATGAAATTCAACATTTAAAAACAACAAAAAATATTATTCCTAAGCTTGTAGTTCTTCTTGTAGGCGAACATCCTGCATCGCAAATTTATGTAAACAATAAACAAAAAGCTTGTATTAACATTGGTATCGATTGTACCGTCGAGAGGCTTTCAGAAAACATATCTCAAACTGAACTCAAACAAATCATTATCAACCTTAACCAAGATCCAACTGTTAACGGTATTTTAATTCAGCTACCTTTACCTGGACACATACAAGTCAATCAAATTATTGAATTGATAGACCCTCTAAAAGATGTTGATGGATTTCATCCGCTTAATATGGGTTTATTATCCCTTGGAACCCCTCGCCTTCAAGCATGCACACCTTTTGGCATCATGCAATTGTTTGAATCATATGATATTGATTTAAAAGGGCGCGATGTATTAATGATTGGTGCATCAAGAATTGTCGGCCTTCCCATGGCCCTAGAACTTCATAATAAAAAAGCAACTGTCACTTTATGTCATTCTGAATCCAAGGATTTACAAGAAAAAATCATACAAAATGAAATCATCATTGTTGCTGCTGGAAAAAGAGATATCATAAAACCACAAAGCTTTAGAAATAAACACATTATTATTGACGTTGGAATTCATCGCTTAAGTGATAATAGAATTGTCGGAGATGTAGATTTTAGTCATGCTGAAAGTGTTGTCAAGGCAATAAGCCCTGTCCCTGGAGGAGTTGGCCCCATGACTATCACAGCATTACTTCACAATGTCGTGCGTGCGGTTCAATTACAAATTAAAAAAAATTAGTCCCAATCAAAATCTTTATCAATTTCTTCATCATAATCGTCTAATTCATAGCGTAATTTTTTACGCTCCATTCTTTCTTCAAGTTTCTTTCGAATATGATACCGTTTTTCATATTTTTTCTTAGAGTTTTCAAGTTCTTCATCCCACTCAGGATGAAACTCTTCATCCCCACTTTCCGGATCTGAAAAAAATTTTTTATCATCCCAATGCAAAGACATTTGTAAATCCTATTCATTTATGGACTCAATGATATTATAGCATATGAGAAACAAAGCATTTGAACAGAAAAGTTAATCCTTTTGTCCATGACAATTTTTATATTTTTTAGAATTCCCACATGGGCAAGGCTTATTCTGTGAGAGAACTATCGATGGTTCTTCTATATGTTCACCTGTCGTATAAAACCAACGATTATCACTCAATTGAAACTCACTGCGCTCGTGAATGGTTTTTAAAAAGTCATTTTCAATATATTGTGCACTAAATTCGACATAACTTGGAGAGATACTTAAGTTTTCCGTTTTCAATATTTTTAAACCAATCCATTTGATTTTTTTCATCCATCGGAATGTTTCCACCGAATCAAATTGATGAGAAGCAGGCTCTTTCATGGTTTTTTTTATGTAGTTGATATCGGACAAATAAAATGCTGAATATCTTGAGCGCATTAGTTGCTCAGCATTTAATGGATAATCTTTTTCAAGAATAAATCTCTGACAACAAGATTCAAATAATTTTTGTGTACCACAAGGACAAAGCATGCTTGATTTCCTGGGATTGTAATATTAAAAACGAAAAAACTCGAAAATAATAATACTTTAAAAAATATTACCAAACCACATTACTAACAAAAAAATTATATTTTTAGAGCATTATGAATATGAATTTGTTATGATTTTAAAAAAATAGTTACTTTTTATATGAAGAAATCAATATTTTCCATTTTATTGCTAGGACTATTTGTGGGTGGTTTTTATGCTGGATATCTATATCACCAACCGACCATTCAGCAGATTGAACCCATTGAAATTATTCCTCCACACATCAATATTAAACATATTCGATTTGATAAAATACCGCATTGGAATACAGTTAATCATCAAAAATCTTTTCAAGTATTCCAAACTTCTTGTAAGAAAATAACACAAAAAAACTTTCAAATCTCCGACTCGGCTTCCCCTTTCAACTTTGAAAAAAATAAATTGGAAAAAATCTGTAAAATTGCACTAAAAATAAAACCAAATCTTTCATCTGTAGATGCAAAACTTTTTTTTGAAACACACTTTAAAGCATACACATTAAAGCATCCAGCTAAAAAAACATTATTTACCGGATATTACTCACCAAGCTTTGAAGGACGATTAAAAAAAGAAAGCCCATATCAATATCCAATCTATGCAAAACCACAAAATTTATTGATAGTTTCTCTTCATGATTTCTCTAAACGCCTCCCAGACACCTTTATTTATGGCAAAATTAAAAACGATAAATTTGTGCCTTATGATGACAGAAAAAGCATAACAAATGGCGCTTTAGCAGGCAAAAGCGATGTCATTGCATGGGTTAAAAACCCCATGGATGGTCTTGAACTGGAAATTCAAGGGGCAGGGATTATTAGAACACCAGAGAAAAAGTTATATTTAAATTATTCTGCACAGAACGGAAAACCATACCAAGCAATCGGAAAATATCTAATTCAA
>DDPL01000056.1 GCA_002342175.1 Legionellales bacterium UBA2469
AAAATTAAGCACAATACCTATAATCATAAGATTTTAGCTTCAAACAAGACACTACACAGCACGAAACATCATGTGTCTCAGGCTAAAATAATGAAAACTCAATCATTGAGGAACTTAAAACACGCTAATGCGACTCAATTTAGTGTCCAGCAGAATCTGCCACCCATCAAAGTTAAACCAAAGGCCACTAAGATAACTTCGCAAACAAAAAAACCCATGCAAACGGTTCAACCTAGAGATTTTCATTCGTTTCTGCCTAAATTAAATTTTAATGGCCATCTCCACTTACAAGGGGGATTCTATAGCGCGAAGTCACAAACTGGCACACAAAATATAAGCATTCCTGGATTAATAGGCGAACAATTTACGATAGACAGTCAAATTAAAATAAATGGACTAGGCGGCATTGGTTATTTTGTAAGTGGTTCCCAAAAGTCTAACTTGAATCTATCATATGGTCTCAATATTTATTATCTCGCTCAGTCATCTGTAAGCGGTGATGTCTATCAAGAACATTTATTCAACAATTTAGGTTATGAGTATAACATTACCAACATACCGATTTATGCCTCTTTACAATCGGAAATCAAAACCCCTTCTGATCGCTTTTCTATTATATTTGATATGGGGATTGGTCCAAATATCATTCAGACAGAATTTAGTGAGACATCGCTTGATGGCGGTGTAACGCTACCAGAGCACTTTTTCGGTAATAAAACCAATGTACAATTCACAGCAATGGGAGGCATTGGCGCTAGAATAAACCATGCATTTGATCCGTTTCAATTTGGTTGTGGTTATCGGTTTTTCTATTTAGGCAACCCTGAATTCAATAACCTAACAAATAATCAGGTCACAACACTCACAAGCAATGTAAATTATGCACATGCACTTGTTTGTGAAGTGAAAGTTTAGCCAAAACTCATGATAACTAATAGATACAGGATAAAAAATGATACGACACCTCAAAAAAATAATATTTTCCACTTTGTTATTATGCTTATGCGCAACAGGCTTTGCATCCCCCGGGCTATTTTTCTCAGTTACCAATAGCAACTATGTCATTAACGTGAAAACCATTGTTAAAAATCATACATACAATGATGCCAGTATTCAGCTGCTTTCGCCAGGTTATTCCACCTATTGTCCATCAACTGGACAAATTGTTACCGGACAGCAGTCTTGTGCTTTTACAGTAAGTGACACAAATACTGCTTATTTCCAAATACTTGGTCCATCCGGCCCGGTAGATGCTCTATTTTGTTTAAATGGCAGCATTCCAGCGGTTTGTCAGAAAGTCCAGTTTTCAGTATCTGCAACTGCATTTATCACTAATTTTTCTAACCAATTTACTGGACCAGGTGGAACGGTTTCAGAATGTTTTATAAATGACGATACTTCACCGAATCCATGTACTGCCTTTTCCGATACGACCTTATATGGTCCTCTTGGAATGGCAATTAATAATGCTGGCACATATGCATATATCGCAAATTGGAGTAGTGCATCAGGTACAGGTTCTATCAGTATTTGCCCCATCAATCAGAGCTCGGGACAATTGGAGTCTCCATGTACCCCTGTTACGTTAACTCCTAGTTCACATGCAGTCGCCATCTCTTTAAATAGTGCCAATACCTTAGCTTACATTGCAGATTCAGGTAATAGCCAGATAATAATTTGTCATATCACAAATAATGGCTCATCATTTGGAACTTGTACTTATCAAAGCGGAAACTTCAATGAACCACAAACGGTTCAATTGAATCCTACAGGAAATTACATTTACCTCGGGAATTATACTCCTGGAGACATGTCAATTTGTCCCATCAATTCGGACGGCACATTAGGCACTTGTACACGGTCAACAGGGGACGGTACATTTAATATTCCTTCTGGTATGCGATTTAGAAACAATGGTACAATCGCTTATATATCAAATGAAATCCCCGACCCCATCTTGCTCACCAGCACCATCTCTATTTGTGACTCAAATCCAACGACGGGTGCACTAACTGGTTGCAAAGCCGTTACAGATCAAACGTTCTACTTCGCTGCTAATGGTTCAACGCTTATTTTTATAGGTGACGAATATCCTTTCTTGTTTGCTCCCAATACCACAACTGATTCCGTTTCTGTTTGTCCTATACGACGTGATAATTTATTGGCTCCATGCGTTAAATATCCTAATTCTACATTTGACTACCCTGGTAGCGTTAATATACGATGATCATCATGAATGGATTGATAGTGTATAGCCCTTTGCGCAAGACGACTTCTTTTGAGATAGTCGTCTTGCTAATCCTTCGTAATCTTCCAAATATAATGATCATTCCACTTCTTTTAAAATAAATCAAAACTATTTTTTTCTTATTTTATGCCATTGACGGATGGTTAACCTCAGGTTGATAAATATCCAACAACCACAACGCTAAACTACAGGCCAAAAGAACACAAATCGATATTAATATGGGCATCACATTCACGACTGGACAAAAAAGCAGAGGCACTAACGCGGCGGCCCCAACCATCGACACGATAGAAATATCTGTATAACTGAGGATTTCCGATTGGATTTTGCTTAAAGGTTTTAATGATTTTGAATCTTCCAAATACTGCTTTCGGACATTCTCCAAACTTTCCTCAGATGCTGCTGTTTCAACATCATCAAAATCAAAATTTAATTTTGCATAGCCCGTATTGAGTTTTAACATCAATGCTTTTAATTCATCATATCCTTCTACAACTGGCCATTGACGTTCTTGTAGGGTCATATACAATGTAAATATTTTGTGCAGAAAAAACTTTTCCAATTGATTTAAAGTGTAAATTTCTTTTGATAGCAAATTCATGACATTGTCTGTAATGTATGAAAAGCATGTAAGTTCATCTGCCTCACTGATCTGGTACTTTACCTGCTGAATTATCCATTCAAAGGTATATATACATTTCTGAATCTTAAACGTCTTTGCTTTTTGATTCGCATCTTCTCCATTTATATGCGCTTCAATAATATCCTGGAGCAATTGAGTCGTATCAATATCATTTAAATCGATTTCATCGAGATTGGGTAATCCTAAAGACAATAATGCATGTTCAAAATTGACAATGGATCGATTTGAAACAATATATTCAGGAAAATAATTTTTTATAGGTTTTGGAGATGATGGAACATCAATATTCAGTTCATATAAATATCGATTTGGGCTTAACTGACTAGTTCTTCTTGAAACAACATTTTCACAAATGCCTGTATAAGAAGTGGTTTCTAGTACACTATAGCTAGGCAAATTGGCAATCATTCTTCCATAATAATTTAATTTTAAAGCTGCTCGATTTTCATGAGAGGCTTGAAGGTATTCATTAAAGTGCTGGGATAAAAATATTGTTTCATCATTACAAATATTCAATTCCACGCTATTTTTTTCCAAAAAATCGACCAAATGTGCCATCGCAATAAACTGACAATCACGAATTTCATTTTCAACACCAATGGGTGCCGTGTCATCGTGCTTAAGAGGATTACCAGATGCTGTACCATGGGCACCCAATAAATTGATAACATTAAAATTTGTTGTATCCAAATTATGTACTGGATAAATCGTTCGAAAACCTACAGAGTGATCATTTTCCATTAAAAGTTGTGTATAGTTCTTAACAATCGATGGAATCTGTAAATAGCGTTGGTGATCAGGCCACCAAGATAGTTTACTCAATAGAATCGTTTCATACTCGCCACCAGGAACAGGATCAATGGCAAAAATATTAATTCGGATTTTTTTTAATTTCGCAATAAATGGGGTAAACACCAATTCATCGATTAAAGTAAAATCTTTTGGAAATAATTTGTCTAGACATTGATTTATCTTTGGATTAGGTGAATTTAAATAGATGTTTTTAAATTCTTCTATTGTAAAATTTTCATTATTGATTGCTTGTTGAATACGTTGTATTTCATGCGCAATAATAATGCATTCAACAGCGCCTCGACTATGACCAATTAAATTAATTTCATCATATCCGTTGAATAAAGCTCTTAAAGCCTCATAAACGCCCATTGCAATTCGATGATTAACCTTTTTTCCTTGGACATCCGGACCATTGATAACCGTTGTTATAGGATTCAAGCGGTATCTTACATGTTTAAATTGATTTCCATGCTCATCAGGTAAAAGTGTTTTGTGCGTTGAATTGATTTGCTCTGATATAAAACCGAGTAATTCGGTATAAGGAATTTCATTTTGCTCTGAACCCTTCCTCATAAGCTTAGATTTTTGTTCATTAGAGGGTTTATAGTTGGTTGAAGTTCCCAACATCGTAATAACATATGGATTTAATGATTTCTTCACAGAACGAGATTGATTGCAAAAAAACGAATACATAAAAAAGTAACCACATGATTTAACAGTTGAAGTATTTTAACATAAAGATCATTATTTGTACATGATGGATATAATCATGTAGTGGCAACATAAAATTGACGAGATTAAAACATTAATAACGAAGCATTACTAAGATTTTGGTCCAATATTTGCAGCAGAAAAAAATTTTTCAGCGCCACAATATTAAAATTCGTTAAGAGACTTTACGAACATTGATGATTGAATCGAATTTTTGAAAAAGCTAAAAAATTGTTCTAATACATCCCCCCTTTTTTGGTGACTTTATTTAAATTGATGGTTCTCCTCATGATTGGTTTTAAAGCTGAGAACCAGAATGCTGTTTATTGGTAACAAAAGACGTTGGGTTTATTAATATTTGAAGTTAATAAAAAATACCCCTTTTAATTGCCATTTTGTAATTAAAAGGGGTGATAGGATTANNTGTTCTATTAAAAAAGCCCAAGCCATGTTGATATAATTTATACCCAGTAATAAAGTACCTGCGCTTGCCAAACATACGCCAACAGCCAATAAAGCAATTGCAGGAAGTGGAAGGGCTATCACACCGCTTAATAATAAAATACCTAATGTAGCACTTGCGAGGTTTAAGCTTAATTTGAACGCTTCTTTGAAAAGAAATTCATTCACGTACTCTTGGCGACAATCATCATGATTAAGACTCAAACAACGCCATACTTGCCAGAAAAATAAGATATTATTTGTTAATTCATCAGAGGCTTAGCCAAGCGCCCAGCCATTTTCTTTTACCGCGGCAAGGACAATTTCTTTGTCATCTTTAAATTGATTAGATGCATTTTTAAGCAACATGCCGTCTATTGTTACTCCCGCTAAAACTTGTTCTCTTGAAGAATTGATATTAAACATTTTTATAATCTTCGTTCCCATAATACCGCCATAATGTGCATATTTTATGCATGTAGAGCTATTTTGTCAAAATGGCGTGTGAAGCATTACCCAATCTCCAAGAAAATCAGAAACCCAATTTTCTAGAGCGATGAAGCTATTGGAAATCGAAATGATTTGTGCACATAGCCCTGAAACCAGGGGTCATGTTGAACGAGCCAATCAAACATTACAAGACCGATTAATTAAAGAAACCCATTATTGCAGTATTATGAGTATAATCATTTTTTAATAGCATTAAAATAAACAATATAAGCGCCATCAAAGAAACAATTTTCTTCTGTTGGATGACAATGAATAGGCAAACAATGCTCTTCATCCTCAATAGATATGCTTAAAGCTTTAATCTGACTAGGTGAGGTTCGTTTAACAGCCCATTGGTACAAAGCTTGCGTATTAAAATGAAAAAATCTTTGAGCTTGTATGAGTATGCTGTCCTTCGCAGATTCATTCAGCGTTGTACAATCTTTTGTTAAAGACGCTTTCAACGCCATTTGAACATCATGCTCAACCCAAAAACACTGCTCTTTTTTACATAAATCCCATACTAAAAGTTCTTGCGACCAACACAAAAGGGGCACAAACAATAATAACAACGCCATTTTTTTCATGCGAAGTCCTATGTTCAAAATGGCATTTGTTTCATTTGTATGAGACCGGGAAGCTTCACAATATTTTTTTGTAAATGAAGAAAATGTTCCAATTGTGAAACTTCTAAGGTCAATTGCAAATGATTAATCGGTTTGCTGCCAACAATGCGTGTTTGTAATGCCACCAGCCGCACTTGGGCTTCTGAAATTAAGGTTGTTACATTCTTTAACAACTCGGGTGAATCATAGGCTTCCATGCGAATTTTAATGATATTTCGCACTGGTTGTGATAAGAATTCATTCCCCCAACTCGCATTTAAAAATCGACGGTGTTGTTCTTCTGTCGCTTGAGTAATATTCAAACAATCCTTGCGATGAATGGATACACCTCGACCAATGGTCATATAACCAATCACCTCATCACCTGGTGATGGATGACAACATTTTGCAAAATGCGTTAATAAATGTCCCACTCCTTCAATCACAAGTTGTTTAGCTAAATCGTTTTGTTTTTGTATGGGCGGACGATGAAGTGTGCGTGGTGCAGGTGGTGCTTGTGGCGTTATTCGCGCAATAATTGCGGTTAATTTAACATCTCCACGTCCAAGAGCTGCATATAAATCATCAACATCATGACAATTGAAATCATTAAGAATTGGAAGCAAAACATCGGATTTTAAATGCATGCCTTTGAGTTCTCGATCTAAAATGGATTGACCTTGTTGACAATGCAAATCAAAATCTTGTTTTTTAAACCAATGAAAAACTTTTGCTTTAGCACGCGAGGTATGTAAATAACCCAATTGTGGATTAAGCCAATCTCGTGAAGGGCGCTCTTCTTTAGCAGTTAAAATCTCAACCCTATCACCTGTTTTTAAAACATGATTTAGCGGCACAATGGAGCCATTGATTTTAGCACCACGACAACGATGTCCAATATTGGTATGCAGATGATAAGCAAAATCAAGCACACTACTATCTTTTGCCAAATCAATCACATCAAATTCTGGCGTAAAGACATAAACCCTATCATCCAAGATAGGTGCTTCAATATGATTTTTTTGACCCGATTGTCCAGCCATTTCTTGATGCCAAGACAAGACTTCACGAAGCCATGCAATTTTACGTTCATGACTCATTTCAGCATTTTGTTCGCCTTCTTTATATTTCCAATGGGCAGCCACCCCCATTTCAGCACGATTGTGCATATCAAATGTCCTAATTTGTACCTCAAAAATGCGATCTTCGGGGCCAACAACTGCTGTGTGGAGGGACTGATAGCCGTTTGGCTTAGGATGAATAATATAATCATCGAATTCTTTAGCAATGGGCGTCCACAATGAATGAGCTAGGCTTAATACGCTATAACATTGATCGGCAGTATCCACCAAAATCCGTACGGCGGTTGCGTCATAGATTTCATCTAACGGCACTTTTTTTCGAACCATTTTATTGTAAATACTATGAATATGTTTTGAGCGCCCATAAATCGAATAATGTTCAAAACCCAATTGCTTCATTTGGTTTTGTAATTGTTCCACAATCCAATTGACATAACGATCACGCTCTAAACGTTTTGATCGCAATCCTTTGGCAATCGTTTTATATTCCTCAGGATATAAATAGCGAAATGATAAATCTTCCATCTCCCATTTCATGGCCCCAATTCCCAAACGATGGGCAAGTGGTGCATAAATATTCATGGCCTCAAATGCGTATTGTTGACGCAGAGCTTCTGGCATATGTGCCATCGAACGTAAAATACAGAGTCTATCGGCTAATTTAATTAAAACCACTCGAACATCATCGACCATGGCCAATAACATTTTACGCCAATTATCAAATTGTGATTTTTTTTGTGAAAGCTTTTCAGCAGGCGTGCTACTCAAGGTATTCATACGCAATACCCCTTTCACCAAGCGCGCCACATCCTGCCCAAATTGTTCTTCGATAATATCTAAAGAGAGCTCGGCATATTGTACGGAGCTATAAATAATACCTGCCACAATTGATGAAACATCCATGCCCAAATCCGTAAGCACTTCTGCCATGGCAATACCATGTTTAAGGCACGTTTCTCCTGTTTCAACCGCAAATTCCTGCCCAGATAATTGCGCTAACTCTAAACCATATTGAACCAGGTGAAGGTTTTCAGAATATCCCTTTTCTTGCAGATGCTTTAACCAGTCTTCAGCCGACCAATTTTCATGGAAACTTAAAGCAGATGCTTCCTTTACTTTTACCATCCAGGTTCCTTATTTCACAAATAAAGCCATCGATTCAACGTGTCCAGTATGAGGAAACATATCCATCACACCGCCTTTTATCATACGATATCCAAATTCAACTCGCAAAATTTCTGCATCACGCGCCAGTGTTGCAGGATGACAAGAAACATATACAATACGCTCAGGATTTAAACGTCCCATGCCCTGAACAACGGCCAAAGCGCCATCTCGAGGAGGATCCAGTAAAATTTTATTAAAGGGTAAAGATTCTAAGGCTTCAACGGATTCTGTTTTTTGCAAATCCGCGACTGAAAAATCAATATTGGTAAATCCTAAAGCCTGAGCATTTCGCTTGGCACGCTCAATCATCGGCGCATAACCTTCAACACCGAAGACATGTTTCACTCGTTTTGCCAACGGCAGGGTAAAATTACCCAAACCGCAAAACAAGTCCAAAAGCACATCATTATCGTTCAAATCTAATAAATCCAATGCTTGCTGAATCATGGCATCATTTAAGCTTGCATTCACCTGAATAAAATCCAATGGCTCAAAAGCGATAGAAGTATCCGCAAATTGTAAGGGATAATTTAATTGAAAAGTTGCATCGGGTGGATAAAACAATTGAACGGTTTCAGGACCTTTGGGTTGTAAATAAAGTTTAAAACCTGTCGATTGACCGAATTCTATTATGAGGGATTCATCTTCTTTGGTTAATGGTTTTAAATTACGAAATACCAAAGCCACCTCTGTTCCTGCGGTCATTTCGATTTGAGCAATGTTGGCAGCGGATGGCATTCTATTAATGAGTGTTTGTAATTTTGGGAATGCTTTAGCAACACGTTCCTCTAAAATCCAACATTCT
>DDPL01000001.1 GCA_002342175.1 Legionellales bacterium UBA2469
TTTTCAGCAAAAGATTATCAACAAGGTTTTCAAACAATGGCATCGGGTCAAAGTGGAAAAGTGTTGTTGGATTGGTCAAATATTTAGAGGAAAGGTCGTATGTCTCAATATGTATTTACCTTGCATCAACTGAGCAAGGTTGTTGATCAACAACGGTATATCTTAAAAGATATTTCGTTGAGTTTTTTCCCAGGCGCTAAAATTGGTGTATTGGGTTTAAATGGATCCGGAAAATCGACATTATTAAAAATAATGGCTGGCGTGGATAAAAATTTCTTAGGAGAGGCTCGTCCCCAACCAGGTTTGAAAATTGGTTATTTACCACAAGAGCCTGAATTGGATTTGAGCAAGACCGTCCGTGAAGTTGTGAATGAAGCCGTCGTTGAAATGTTGCAAAAGCTCGATCGATTTCAAGAAATTAGTATGAAATTTGCAGAACCAATGACCGATGATGAAATGGAGTCTTTACTTGCTGAGCAGGGAGATTTGCAACATGAGATTGAAGCGGGTCATGGTTGGGATTTGGATAGACGTTTAGAAATTGCTGCAGATTCATTACGTCTACCTGAATGGGATGCCAAAATTGCAAATTTGTCTGGAGGTGAACGACGTCGTGTGGCATTGTGTCGCTTGTTATTGTCTAATCCTGATATGTTGTTATTGGATGAGCCAACCAACCATCTAGATGCTGAGAGTGTGGCTTGGTTAGAGCGATATTTAGAGGAATTTACTGGAACTGTGGTTGCAGTAACCCATGATCGTTACTTTTTAGATCATGTTGCAGAATGGATATTAGAGCTTGACCGAGGAGAAGGTATTCCATTTAAGGGGAATTACTCTGCTTGGTTAGAATATAAAAATGCCCGTTTAGAACAAGAGCAAAAACAAGAGCAAGCGCATCATCGAGCCTTATCATCAGAATTGGAATGGGTGCGAACCAACCCCAAAGCAAGACAAGCAAAGAGTAAAGCTCGTCTTGCCCGTTTTGAAGAATTACAAAGTAAAACATTCCAAAAACGACAAGAGACGAATGAAATCTTTATTCCACCTGGTGAGCGCTTAGGAGATTTGGTTATTGAAATCAATGAAATTTCTAAAAGTTATGGCGATAAGCTTTTATTTGATAAATTATCTCTTTCCTTACCTAAAGGCGGTATTTTGGGGATTATTGGTGCAAATGGTGCTGGTAAATCAACATTTTTACGTTTGTTGTCTGAACAAGAATCGGCTGACGCTGGACTGGTTCGAATTGGAGATACTGTAAAACTAGCGCATATTGGTCAGTTTAGAGATGATTTACAAGCACATCAGACGGTTTGGGAAGCAATTTCTGGTGGTTTGGATATGCTACAAATTGGAACAACTCAGATGCCTTCTCGCGCCTATGTTGGTCGATTCAATTTTAAAGGCACTGATCAGCAAAAGAAAATTGGCCAATTATCAGGTGGTGAAAGAAATCGAGTCCATCTTGCAAAATTATTGATTCAGGGAGCGAATGTATTATTATTAGATGAACCGAGTAATGATTTAGATGTTGAAACCTTAAGAGCTTTAGAGGAAGCGATTTTATCCTTCCCTGGATGTGCAATTGTGGTTTCGCATGATCGATGGTTTTTGGATAGGATTTGTACTCATATGTTGGTTTTTGAAGGAAATTCAGAAGTGTTATTTATGGATGGTAATTATTCTGATTATGAAGCATATCGTCAGACACGATTGGGTGATCAAGCGAAGCAACCTTCACGAATAAAATATCGTCCGTTTCATACAAATTAATTAAAAGGTTTTTTGTTGATGAATAATATAATAAAAATGATAAGTGTTCTCGGCTTATTAAATCTATTGTCGGGATGCGTGGATTATGACGAGTCAACGTATATTGTTGATGACGCTGGCGTTCGACACCATACAGTTCATTATACTAAAGATAAGCGTGGCCGCGAACATTTCCCATTACAAATCCCCTCAACTGGCCAGAAAGAATTTGTATTTGATCCCACTGCTTATTCTTGGGCCGCCTATGATGCGCAAGGAAAGCGAGTAATGACTGGTGCTGCCTCTGGAGGAAATGATTTCTGCGAAGATGTAGGAAAACCTTGCAGAACCGTAACAGGAACATTCCATGTTTATAACAAACATGGTTTAAATTGTAAATCTGGTGAGTATCCGGTAGAAACAACCGGTGGTGCTAAAATGCCTTACTGTATGTATTTCTATCGAGGTTATACAGTTCATGCTGCTTATGATGTCCCCCAAGGGAATGTGAGCCATGGTTGTGTGCGGGTGTTTCCAAGTGCGGCTAAATGGTTAAATGAAGAGTTTATGACCATTGGAACACGAGTAACAGTCTTGTCTTATTCGGATGAAGATGGTGATGGTGATTGGTTACAGGAAAAAAATTCGCAAGACAAATTGCGGCAAGTTCAAGATAATCAAAATCCCAAAAAAACCAGAAAAAATTTACTCGATATCTTTTAATGATGTTCCCCATGTATGAGCATGGGGATAGCTGCCCTTTGCTAAACCCCTAGATGGGTATTTTTAGATGTGAACAATATATCAAGCAAATAGTAAGATTAGTCATCTTGAGCATTTAGATTAATTGGATCTTGTGCTGGAGCTAAGGGTTTTGCAGCAGGGGGAGGGACTGCTGGTTTTAGATTAGAGGGTGCTTGATCTTGTGAAAGGGGTTGACTAATAAGTGGCTGTGTATTGGAAATGGGGTGATTTGCCTCGTTGGTTTTTAAGGTGGGATCAATCGATAGTGCTCGACTATCTTGTGCTATGGGATTTCCCATAATTTGAAGTATGCTTAATTGTCGATTGGATAATTCTGAAATATTTAAATGAACGCTTATCATTTGCGTCATTTTCTTCTTATCATTTTGATAAACTATTTGCATAGGAACATCAATTTCCCAACGTGATTCATCTTTGATATGTTGAATAGCGATAGGCTCGATAATTTGAGCCGTTGATGTTAGTAAATTTGCTTTAATCATCGCGATGTTGCCGGAGTGGTCTAGAGCGGATTTAAAATTGGTCCAACCTGTATCTGAAAAACAATCTTTGATTTGTTGAATATCAAATTCAACGGTAGCGTAATTGAGAGCGAAGGCTTGTTTTTCAACAAATGCAGACCATTTTTTTACAAATTTTCGTCGATTTTCGGAAGGTGATGTAGGAATAAGGCTGCTACAAGTCACTTGTATATTTTCATAGGGGTCTTTAATTCCAATGATTGGGGGTTGTTCCAAGACGAGTCCCGCACTCCATGCAGAAAAATGAAAGATAAAAACCATCGATAGTAGAATGCTTTTTTTAATTGTTGGCGACATATCCATTTCTTAGCAGATCCCTTTCAAATCAATGTGCCATGAAAAATTAGAAAATTCAATGAAAAATTTGAAGACGCATCATAGGATGTCAGGTAGAATAACATTTTTGTTTTTGCATGATTTAAAATGAGAAAAAAAGCATCTCCAAAAATTGAATTGACGTTTAGAGTCATTTTGATTGCTATATTATTAACCATATTATTGGCAACAGCAAACGCTTTCTTGGCATTAAAATTGGGTATTTTAACTTCAGCTTCAATTCCAGCCGCTATTTTATCGATGGGTATTTTACGTTTTTTCAAAGGTTCAAATATCTGGGAAAATAATTTGGTTCAAACAGCCGCTTCGGCAGGTGAAGCGGTCGCTGGTGGAATTGTGTATACCATTCCAGCATTAATTATTATTGGTTATTGGGATCATTTTTCTTATTGGCAAAATTTTAGTATAGCGTGTATTAGCGGTCTTCTCGGAGTGGCTTTTTCAATTCCGCTTCGAAAGACATTGGTGCATCATCAAGCCTTTCCTTTCCCCGAAGGTCGGGCGATTGCAGCAATTTTGCAAAACCAATCGAATCGAGTTGGCTTTCAATATTTAATTTTAGGATTGATTTTTGGTGGCTTAATTGACTTTTGTCAAACGGGACTACATGTGCTTGCGCCCCAGTGGCAGATGTGGGTGAACTTTAAAGAATATCTATTACTCTTTGGGGTTGGGTTTTCAATTGCTATGATGAGTGCTGGGTTTTTAATGGGAGCCAAAATGTCTGTCAGTATTTTGATTGGCGCTTGTATTGCTTGGTTTTTTGTATTACCTATTTTTAGCCATGAATTACATCTTCTTGAGGTGCCTGTAAATCTTGCTGAAGTTGGTGATAAATTATGGAGTGAACAAATTCGTTATTTTGGGATTGGGGCGTTAATGTTTGCGGCATTGGTTTCCCTAATTCTGTTTATCAAACCGCTCATCAAAAAGATTTTACTGGTAGCTTCCTCATCGCCACCCATGCAAGTTTCAAAAAAATCAAATACTGAAAAAGATATTCCAAATAAATATTTATACAGTATGGTAATTTTATTAAGTATGGCGCTATGGATTCTTCTAAGGGATTTATTACCTATAAAACAACTTAATTTATTGATGTTTTCAGACTGGAATTTCATGGTCTCTGCATTTGTTTTTGTATTGATTATTGGTTTTTCATGTGCGCTGATATCAGGATATTTTTCTGCTATGGTTGGGGTCAGTGCCAGTCCTGGAAGTGCCATCGTGATATCGGCATTGTTATTAGCATCAACGTTGGTTTTGTCATTTTGTCATCATCATGATGGTTCTTCTTCAGAATTGATAGCAGCAGAGGCGGCTGTTATTATTCTTGCGAGTTTAGTCACGGGCATTGCGGCTATTGCAAATGATAATATTCAGGATTTAAAAGTGGGGCAACTTATTGGTGCAACCCCATGGCGTCAAGAAATGATGTTGATGTTAGGAGTTGTGGTTTCTTCTTTTGTTATTCCGGCGGTTATGCAAATTTTATATCAAGTATATGGAATTGCAGGACATGGGGGTAGCATTGAAACCTCATTACCTGCACCAACAGCGACTTTGCTTGCTGTCATTACCAAAGGTTTTTTTCAACATGAGCTCCCCTGGGATATGATGTTTTCAGGTGCATTTTTATTATTGGGATTATTGGTTTTTATGAAATGGGCGCCTCTTCCAAAATCTTGGAATTTTTCAATTTTTGGCATCGCGATAGGCATGTATTTACCGCTAGAAACATCGACACCTCTTATCATTGGAGGATTGCTCGCCTGGATGATCCAACGTAAAGAAAATCTTGGCGTCATTCGCAAAGGCAGTATGGAATTGGCGATTTGTTTTGCTTGTGGCGGGGTTGCAGGAGCTGCGATGGTGGATGTTGGATTATCCACATATTTTGCCATGGTTGGTAATATGGATATCTTATCGATGATTTCGCCGCAGACTGCAAAATGGAGCATATATGGCTCTTACATTTTGCTTTTCATTTTATTTTATATTGTAAAAAGTCTAAAAAAACATTAACTTGCGCACTGATGACGGTTTTTAAGATGTGCGACGTACTGTTTTTCGATTAACCGTGGATTAGATAAAATGGCATGTCGATTTTGGTTTTCACTGTACTTGATAAACCAATCGGTGTTGCCATCTTCCCATACCAATCCCGATTCCATGATATGCAATTCCTCATCGACTGGCTTATGAAGAAATACGATGGTATCCGATTTCAGATCAAAAGATGCAATTTCCATTAGACTTAAGCCACCTCCTTTTAAAATTAGCAAGTGGCAATTTTTTAAAAGGTCTTTGAGTTGATCTGAATTTANNCGCTTGTTTTTTTCAATTTTAGATAAAAATTTAACCAGAGATGGGGTTGGATGTCCTAAAATGGCAATATGTTCAATTTTCATATGTACCAGTGATTTGACATATTCAATACTGGTGTCACCATTCGAAGAACTTAACATAATAAGACCTAAACGTTCATTGGGTTTTAAAAAAATGGTGTCTAGGGGGCTACGTATTATTTGCAAACAAAATGGATTTTTTTCTTGTTTAGTGCGGCGAAATTCATCGCGCACAATGGGGTTATGTTGAGGATCATATCGAAAGACTTTAAAGGCATGTTTTTTTTCTAAAAAATAGTTTTCAGTGCTTAAATCAAGCAAGTGAAGAATTAAATTTTTACGATGCAACATATTCACTTGATTAATGGGTTTGAGGTAATGTTCAGCCGTCGTATTCGGAATATCTGTGATAAACTGATGCATATAAATTTCAGGGATAGGGGTATTGTATTCTTTACTAAGTCTTATCCGATGAGCGTTATATTTGGAGACCGCTTCACAAATGGCGGGTAAACCTAATGCTTGTGTTGAAAGTATACTGTCATATGGTTTTTGTTGTTGGATGCCCTGCAACAACATCTTATAAATTTTATTTTTGATAATAGGTTTATAGATCATATCTAAAAGGGTTTGGTGTTTGACAATACGTTTTAAGGATGCTGCATGACCTAATTTTTGATAAAAGTTAAACATTGATGCAAAGATTAATCCGTTAGGCTGAAGATCAAGTAAAAAATCCAC
>DDPL01000025.1 GCA_002342175.1 Legionellales bacterium UBA2469
ATTTATCCATGGGGAGGTTCAGAATCAACCTATCACCATCGATCAAATCATATATATCGATCTATTTATTAATAAAAAGCATGTGTTAAACATATTAAAAGATGAACTTTTACAAACTATCAACAGTGCCAAGGATAATGCAAACATGCTCTATTCGAACATGATTTCAATTTCAATCATAGCGGAATGCTTAGGATTTGCTTGCCTTGCCCTTTTATTTTTATCACCACTTTCATATTTTTTTTTGATAGGCAGTGCACTCATTGGTCTAGGACTTATAACATTTGCTATTGGAACCATCATTCAGTATTTTAGACAGGTAGATTATCAACAAGATATTGCTCGAATGGAGTACGTCAAATTATGTTAAAAAAAATTATGGTACCATGGATAATCATTTATAGTTTGTCATCATTTTCGATGAATTGTCACCCATTTGTTTCCATGAAAAGTCCACAGTATTTGGTTGGATACGGATCTTTAATATCTGAAGCCTCCAAAAAGAACACCCTTTCCAATGTTGGCCCGAATCTACCCGTCATGATTAAGGGGTATGTACGACAATGGAATATGCAAGCACCTCAAAAAAAAATGACATTCTTAGGTGTTTCCCCTGAAAAAGGAAAAGCATTCAATGGCGTAATCTTTAAAGTCTCGCCACAAGATATATCTGCATTCGATCAAAGAGAAATCGGCTACTGTCGAAAGAAGGTTGCATATCATAACATTTCATTTCTTTATGAAACCTCTCCCTCCAATGGTGAGTATTGGATTTACATACCCCAAAAAAAATGTGCAAAACCTTATGATAAAAAACATTATCCAATTGCACATTATTATCAAAGAATATTTTTAAAAGGTTGCCAAGAAATTGAAAAAAGCTTTCATTTAACTGGCTTTTATCATGCGTGTTTAAAAGATATGCCCGCTTCTTAACGGGCATATTTATAATTACCCAGCCAAAGCCTTTTCTGGGGAAGTAAAGGTTTCTCCCATTTCTTTGGCCACTGGTTCACATGTAATTAAACCACGATAGACATTTAAGCCATTTAAGAAATGTTTATCGGATAGTAATGCTTTATCTACGCCTTTGTTCACCAAATTCAAAATAAATGGTAGTGTGGCGTTATTTAATGCAAACGTTGAGGTTCGTGGAACTGCACCAGGCATATTCGCAACACAATAATGAATTATTCCATCCAAGATGTAAGTTGGGTCTTGATGCGTTGTGGGTCGGCTAGTTTCAAAACATCCTCCCTGGTCAATCGCAACATCCACAACCACTGAGCCTGGTCTCATTTTACGGAGTAACTCTTTTGTCACTAATTTTGGTGCAGCAGCGCCAGGTATTAGAACAGCTCCCACCACCAAATCCGCTTCTATGACATAACGCTCAATGGTTTCAGCTGTTGCGTAGATGGTATTTAATTGAGGTCCAAATTGCGCTTGTAATTGAGCGATACGGGTTAAGGATTTATCTAAAATAGTAACATATGCGCCCATTCCCAAAGCCATTTGCGCTGCATGAGTTCCGACAACACCGCCTCCTATAATCACGACATGACCAGGCTCTACACCAGGAACACCACCTAATAGAACGCCGGAGCCAGATTGAGCTTTTTCCAAACAATGTGCCCCTGCTTGAATGGACATGCGACCGGCAACTTGAGACATTGGTGTTAACAATGGCAAGCCACCTTCAGATTGTGTAACGGTTTCATAAGCAATTGCCGTACAGCCTGATGCTTTTAGTAATTTCGCCTGGTAGGGATCCGGTGCTAAATGCAGATACGTAAAAATGGTTTGATTTTCTCTCAATTGCATGCATTCTTCAGGTTGTGGTTCTTTTACTTTAACAATTAAATCCGATTGAACAAAAATTTCGTCTGAATTTTGTGCAATTTTTGCACCTGCCTGAATGTAACCCTCGTCAGATATTCCAATACCCATACCTGCATTTTTTTCAATAATAACGTCTGCACCAGCTCGTACAATCTCACGTACACTGCTAGGCGTTAATCCCACCCTATACTCGTATGTTTTAATTTCTTTTGGAACACCTACCAACATCATTAATCTCCATATTGTTGTTTGTAAATATTATGATAATTCCTTCATTATTTTTGGAATCACTTCAAATAAATCAGCCACTAATCCATAAGTTGCAATATCAAAAATCGGCGCATCTGGATCTTTATTAATGGCAATAATATTTTTTGAATCTTTCATTCCAGCCATATGTTGGATAGCACCAGAAATTCCAATTGCAAAATAAACTTCGGGTGCAACAACTTTACCAGTCTGTCCAACTTGAATTTCATTACTTGCAAATCCTGCATCAACTGCTGCACGTGTAGCTCCTAATGCTGCCCCAATAGAATTGGCAAATTGTTCGGCTAATAAAAATTGTTCTGCCGTACCAAATCCTCGACCACCGGACACGACAATTTTTGCAGATTGTAAATCGGGTTTTGAGTTATCACGTTTAGCTTGTTTGGTCACTTTTGAACGTGTATCGTCTGGCAAGGCATCAATGTGCTGAATCTCGCAAGTATTATCGTTTAACACTGCCTTTTCAAATGCTGTTGCTCTAACAGTTGCTATCATTTTAGAAACTTTAAATTCCTCTTGAGCAATTGCATTTCCAGCATAAATCGGATGTAAAAATGTCTTTTCCCCAACTTGTTGAATAACTTCTGTTAGCATATCCCTATCAAGAAGAGCTGCAACTCGGGGAAAAATGTTTTTTGATGTTGTCGAAGAAGCAGCAAAAAGCGCATCGCTATCTTTAGCATAATGTGCAATAATTTTTGCAATAGGCTCTGCTCGAAAGGGAAAATAATATGGTGCCATTGCATATATGACACGATCAATACCTTTAATTTTTGCCACTTGGTTTGCAATCTTTTCAACTTGATGCCCAATAACCATAGCAATGATTGGTCTAGGTAATTGTTGAACAGCTTGAACCAATTGATAAGTCGACGGATTTAGTGATTCCCCATCATGTTCTATCCATAATAATGTTGACATAAGCTCTCCAGATTTATGACTGAATTAAGGGTTTCACTTTCTCAATCAATGCATCGATACTTGCAAGCATTTCACCTTTTGAACGGGTTTTTGGTTTTAAAACTTGTTCACATTTCAAGTTTGATGATGGGATTTCAACATTGAGCTCAGATAATGACTTTACAGTTAGGGGTTTAGACTTTGATTTCATAATATTGGGCAAAGTCGCATATCTGGGTTCGTTAAGACGCAAATCCACACTTACAATTGCAGGCAATGAAAGCTCTAAATGCTCCAATCCCATATCAGTTTCGCGGATAACATGAACATTTGTTCCAGAAATTTCAATTTGAGAAATGAACATCGCTTGTGGCCAATCTAATAATCCAGCGAGCATCTGTGGAGTTTGATTAGCATCTGAATCGATAGCCTGCTTGCCCATCAACACCAGTTGAAACGCATCTAATTCAACAATTTTTTTTAAAATTTTAGCAATTTGTAGAGAATGAAAAGATTCTGAGGATTCTACAAGTATTGCTCTATCAGCGCCCAAAGCCAATCCATGCCGAAGGGTTTCTTGACACGAGGAATCTCCAATCGTGACACAAACAACCTCAGAAGCGACACCTTTTTCTTTAAGGCGTATCGCTTCTTCAAGAGCAATTTCATCAAAGGGGTTCATTACCATTTTGACTTGATGGGTTTCAACACCAGTACCATCTTGATTAACACGAATCTTAACATAAGGGTCAACGACCCTTTTGACAGGTACTAAGATGTTCATATTTAACTCACTATTCTCCATGTGCCATCGGATTGACGACAGGCTTGTCCAACAATTTTTTCAGATTTTCCACCAATTTTTGCATGGGTGACGTATTCACGACAAGGTTGCTGTCCTTCATAATATGTTCGAGTTGGCTGCACTTGGTAACTATTACCATTATCAGGGTTTTTCCATGATTTCATTTCACCGGTCGGTGTGTTTTCCAAAGCAGACTGCATTTGCATTCTATCTACTTTATCCATGTATTTGCCAACTTGAGCACCCAAGACCGTTCCCAAAAATGCACCCGTCGCAGCAGCAGCGACTTTCCCAGAACCGCCTCCAATTTGACTACCAACAATACCACCAACAACACCACCGGCAACAGAGCCAACTTGTTCATTGGTGACTGAGGCGCAACCTCCTAGAGCTAGAATTAGAATCGACAAAGTTAGTTTTCTCATGTTTAATCACTCTTTAAAATACAAATTTAACAACCTTTCTCGAGGACATACCTGACACATCAATTCATATGAAATGGTTCCGGTAAATCGAGCAACCTCTTCAATCAATAAATTTTCACCCCATAATTCTACGGGATCTCCAAATTGAATTCCAGGATAATCGGTTAAATCAACCATCATCATATCCATTGAGATGCGTCCAACAATTGGAATATGCTGTGCTTTAATCAAAACATGGGCTTGGGGTAAAATATGACGTGGATAACCATCTCCATAACCCACAGCTACGACTCCAATAATTGATGGACGTTTCGTTACAAAAGTTGCACCGTACCCTATCGATTCGCCTATATCTAGATGATGAATTGCCATGATGGCGGATTTAAAACGCATCACAGGTTTTAATTTGAGAGCATGGGAATCAACACCTGCAATTGGTGAGATCCCGTAGAGCGCTAAACCAGGTCGAACATGCGTTCCCTTTAGTTCATTAAATGACCAAATTGCAGCTGAATTACAGGCGCTCAAAGGGCCTTTCCATTCCTGTGAGACTTGTAACCATTTTTGTTTCTGGTGCAAATTGAGCTTATGCTCATGCTGATCTGCACATGCAAAATGCGTCATTAATCCTAGTTCTTCATCAACCCATGAACATTGTCTTAATAATGAAATTACAGAATCAAATTCGTCTAAATGAAACCCCAGACGATTCATTCCTGTATCAAATTTTGCCCAGATACGAACGGGAGTTAGCAATGGCTTTTCAAGTAACCAATTTAACTGATGTTGTTGATGTAAAACCACCTCATAACCCATTTTTGCTAATTGTTCCCACTCTTGAGATTGATGAACGCCTTGAAAAAGGATGCAGCGGTCTTCAACACCCCAACCTCGTATCGCATTAGCCTCTGCAATACAGGCGACACCAAATCCATAAACTTTTCCTGAAAGTGTCTTAACAATATTTTCTAAACCGCAGCCATAGGCATTCGATTTCACCATTGCAATAATTTTTGCACCATTGGCATGCGACTCGATGACTTTTAAATTATGCAATAAAGCATTTAAATCAATCTCTAAAACTGTCGGACGCAAAATTAATCCCCTATAAAACTTGTATGGGCCAAATCCTCGAAACGCGTGAATTGCCCAAGGAATGCAACTTTAATACGACCAATTGGGCCATTACGTTGCTTTGCAATAATAATTTCTGCACATCCTTTATCAGGACTATCTTCATAATAAACTTCATCTCGATAAATAAAACAAATTAAATCGGCATCTTGCTCAATCGCACCTGATTCACGAAGATCTGACATGACGGGTCGCTTATCTTGTCGTTGCTCTAAACTTCGATTGAGCTGTGACAAAGCAACAACAGGTACACTTAATTCTTTTGCTAGGGATTTTAAGCTGCGAGAAATCTCAGAAATCTCAGCAGTGCGGTTATCTCCTTTAAAACCAGGAACTTGCATCAACTGTAGATAGTCAACCACAATGAGACCCAATTGCCCATGTTCTCGCATCAAACGACGTGCCCGTGCACGCATTTCCGCTGGCGATAATCCAGCAGTATCATCAATAAACATTGGTGCTTCTGAAAGCATATGGACTGCTGATGCAACACGCGGCCAATCATCGTCATTTAATTGACCGGTTCGAACTCGATGCTGATCAATACGTCCTAACGAAGACATCATCCGCATGGCTAACGAATCAGCAGGCATCTCCATTGAGAAGACCAATACTGGTAACTTCGATTCAATAGCTGCATGTTCAGCTATGTTCATAACAAACGTGGTTTTACCCATCGAAGGACGTCCAGCAACAATCACCAAATCTGAACGTTGTAAACCGGAAGTTAATTTATCAAGATCTCGAAGGCCTGTTGAAATTCCTGTTAATGAAGTGCCTTTATGATAAAGTTCATCTATTTTTTCAACCGCTTTAGCTAAAACCGACTTGATGTTTTGTGGTCCGCCATTTGTAGGGGTTTGTTCTGCAATCGCAAATACCTTTTGTTCTGCATAATCTAAAATTTCTGTGACATCTCGCTGTTTTGGATGATAAGCGATGTCAGCAATTTCATTGGCCACTTGTATGAGCTGTCGTTGAACCGATTTTTCCCTAACAATATCAGCATAGGCTTGAATATTTGCAACACTTGGAGTTGTATTTGCCAATTCAAATAAATAAGATTCTCCACCAGCCAAATCAAGTTCTGAGGAAACTTCTAATCCATTCATTAAAGTGATGACATCAAACGGTTGATGTTTTGAGGCTAAATCTTGAATCACTCGAAACAATATACGATGTTCTGTCCGATAAAAGTCATCCACACACAGTTTGTCTTGAACTTTATCCCAGGCTTGATTATCAAGCATTAATCCACCAATAATCGCTTGTTCAGCTTCTAATGAATAAGGCGGTTTTTTGATGGAATCTATATTAACACTTGCTTTCGTTGATGACATAAAGCTACTCCACTACACCATGATATCGATGCCAGACTTGCGTACGACCCAGCAATGGCAATCCTAAATAAGCTCTAACCAATAAATTGCTATGCTGCTTTTTCACACGAACTTGGTAAACTTGGCCATTGTGAGGATCTAAAATTTGGCCGTTCATATATAAATTGGGAGAGTGATATTCCAATCCCCATAAGAAACCTAATCCCTCTATGGGTAGATTTTTAAAACGACCATGACAAGCAACACAACGTTTGTGATCTTTTTCTTTCCAATATACTTTTACAATTTTGCCTACAAAATAATCTTTCACTTTAACAATTTTTACAATGGCCTTTTTTTGACCTGTTCTATCATCGACAGTTTCCCAATATCCCTCAATACCATGATGTACACTTGCAAAAGTAAGTCCTGAAAAATATATGAGTAAAATCAATACTTTTAATTTCAATATGCTTCTCATGACTATCTCCTAAAACGACATAAAACGTTTGGTTTTTTAAATTTTTATGTTACTCTAACATATATTGCGACTATATAGCATGGAACCATGCAAACACAAGAAATAATTTATCAACATTCCCCTCAATTTCTTCCTAAAATTTCAATGAAACTTGAGAACCTCTTAGCGACCATTCATGAGGCTCGTCACGAGTCACATCCTATTATGCATCATTACGCGCTTAAGAATCTTGTCGAAATTTTAAAAATAATTGAGAAACCTGAACTTAAAAGTCGCCTAACTAAAGAATTTATGCGTTTAAATTATATTTTAAGTAAACTGGAGACATTTCAAGACAGCAAAATAAAAGAGCATTTTTCAATCAAAACCGATGAGTTACAGTCACAATCATTACGTTTCTGTAATTATTTGCAACAAGATAATTTTTTGCAAACGTTAAGACTGCGTTCTAACGATCAATGGCAAGATTGTGAACTTCAACCACCTTTATTATACCGTTGGCTACATCAGAAAAGCAGCTGTCGAAAAAACATCTTATCTGAATGGGCTGACGATTTAAAAGATCTCGAATCTGTTATTTCAATTTATTTAGGAACGCTCAGAGAACTTACCGTTTTCGAAAATATCGATATTCATCAATCTTTTTATCATAAACCAATCACCTCCAATCCACCATGTCAATTGGTGATGGTTAAAATTAATTCTTCCTTACCCATCATTCCCAAATTTCAAATTGGGAGTCATTCGATAAGCATTCATTTTACTGATATCAATGCTGAAAACAAGGCAAGCGCACCTCATTTCAACATGAATATTGGTTTAGTTCGAATTTAAAAAATATTTTTTCCAAGCATTAAAGAACAAGACATTGCTAGGAGGAAATTCGCTTACCTCGATATCTTTTATATTTTTCCACTGATAATTCAATTGTCCGGCATTTAAAACAATAGTTTGTTCATCAAATTTTATATCAAACAGTATAAACTCATGTTCCAAATTTAAAATTTCAAATAAATGGGATTTTGTTATATCAATTCCTAATTCTTCCTTTAATTCTCTTTGTACTGCACCTTGATAGTCTTCACCATCGTGAACTTTACCCCCAGGGAGCTCCCAATATCCACCATATGTTGTATTGAGCGCACGCTGGGTTATTAATAGTTCATTTTTAATATTGTGTATAAAGGCAATAACAACCTTCACACTAATTTTCCATGACAAGCTTTATATTTGGCACCTGAACCACATGGACAAGGATCATTGCGACCAATTTTATGTTGCATTTCAACTAAAAACTCATCGTCAAATCGATCATTTTCAGGCAGCATATCTGCATCAGGTTGCCAATGCATCGACAAAACTTTCGAAATAATTTCATATTCTAACAAAGTTAACATGCGTGAAAATAAATGAAAGGACTCTTTCTTGTACTCTTGTTTTGGATCTTTTTGAGCATAGCCCCTTAAATGAATACCTTGACGTAGATAATCTAAAGCAGCCAAATGCTCTCTCCAATATAAATCCAAGGTTTCTAAAATAATTGATTTAGATACTTTTGACCAAGGATCTCCAATCGAAAGCCGCTGTTGTTTTAAGTATACCAATATCAATTCAGCTACTTTATTTTGAATATCCTCCGCCATCAATTGATGATCTTCTTCGACCATGGTTTTGATATTCACGTCAAAGAAAAACTCTTCTTTTAAAACTTGTTCCAGCTCAGCAATTTGCCATTGATCTTCATAACTTTGCAGTGGAATATAAGTATTCACCAAACGCTGAACCACTCTCACACACATTTCATCAAGTGCTTCAGTAATATCATCCATTTCAAGCAACGCTGCACGTTGTGCATAAATAACCTTGCGTTGCTCATTTGCCACATTATCAAAGCTTAACAATTGCTTACGAATATCAAAGTAATGACCTTCTAATTTTCGTTGCGCATTTTCAATTGCTTTCGTTATTAAAGGATGAACAATCACTTCACCAGGTTTCATTCCCAAACGACGCATAATTCCTGAGATTCTATCAGATGCAAAAATTCGCATTAAATTATCTTCTAATGACAGATAAAATCTTGTGCCCCCCGGATCGCCTTGACGACCAGCTCGACCACGTAACTGATTATCTATTCGTCGTGACTCATGTCGCTCAGAACCAATAATTCTTAAACCACCAGCTGCTTTCGCATCTTCATGACGTTTTTGCCAAGCAACTCGAATCGCTTCAATTTCGTCTATACTTGCATGTTCAGGTAATTTTGCATACTCAGCCTGTAAACTACCGCCTAACACAATATCAGTGCCTCGTCCTGCCATATTGGTCGCAATGGTGACCATACCAGGCCGACCAGCCTCTGCAACAATATGCGCTTCTTTTTCATGTAGTTTGGCATTCAAAACTTGGTGTTTAATATTTTTTTTGCTCAACAACTGACTTAAGTTTTCTGATGCTTCAATCGATGCTGTTCCAACTAATACAGGCTGGTGTCGTTTCACACAGTCTAAAATATCTTCTATAATAGCATCGTTTTTTTCGGCTTGTGTTAAATAAACCAAATCGCCTTCGTCAACACGTTTCATCGGTCTATTGGTGGGAATCACAACCACTTCAAGATTATAAATCTGTTGAAACTCATAAGCCTCAGTATCTGCAGTTCCTGTCATTCCCGCGAGTTTGTTATACAGACGGAAAAAATTCTGGAAAGTAATAGAAGCCAATGTTTGATTTTCTGGTTGAATAGGAACAGCTTCTTTGGCTTCGATCGCTTGATGTAGACCATCCGACCAGCGTCGACCTGGCATGGTTCGACCTGTATGTTCATCGACAATCACCACTTGTTTGTTTTGAACGATATAATCAACATCTTTTTGAAAGATTTTATGCGCACGTAATGCCGAATTGACATGATGCATCAAAATAATATTTCGGGAGTCATATAAACTCTCTCCCTCTTCCAATAAACCGGAATCTATCAATAGTTGCTCAACAACTTCATGTCCAAAGTCTGTTAAATAAGCCTGTTTTTGTTTTTCATCGATGGTGAAATGACCAGGTTCTTCATCTTTCACGTGAATTTTCAGCTTCGGAATTAAACGATTGATACGCTGATATAATTCTGAGCTATCTTCAGCTGCCCCTGAAATGATCAATGGTGTTCTTGCTTCGTCAATTAAAATCGAGTCGACCTCATCCACAATCGCAAAATTAAGATGGCCTTGAACCTTCTCAGCCACATCATAAGCCATATTGTCACGTAAATAATCGAAGCCAAATTCATTGTTTGTTCCATAGACAATATCACATGCATATTGATTTTTTTTGTCTGCAAACGGCATGTCTGGAATAATGACACCAACAGTTAAACCTAAAAATGTATAAATCGGCTTCATCCATTCGCTATCACGTTTTGCCAAATAATCATTAACGGTCACCACGTGTACGCCTTTGCCAGATATTGCATTTAAATATGCGGCCAAAGTCGCCATCAAGGTTTTTCCTTCACCTGTTTTCATTTCTGCAATATTTCCTTCATGAAGTACCATCGCACCGATTAATTGGACGTCAAAATGACGCATATCGAGGGTACGTTGAGAAACTTCACGAACAACAGCAAATGCTTCAACTAATAATTCGTCTAAAGTGGCACCCTTTTGGTATCTTTCTTTGAAGTATTGAGTTTTTTGGCTTAATGCTTCATCACTTAATGCTTGTATCTTCTGTTCTAACGCATTAATTTGAAAAACATTTTTCTCCAACCGTCGCAATATGCGCTCATTTCGACTGCCAAAAATTTTTTTTGCTATCGATGTAAACATAATCCATTCATCTCACTTTATTACATGATTAAAATAATATTGAAGCACTTCTATTCGCCCAAATACGAGATATATGGGGTATCTTGAGGCAAATCAATAGCTGTCGGAAATTTATTTAACTTAATTTGATCTTGCGTCATGACAATATCATCCATTTCTAGAACTTCTGTTCCGAAATGATATACTAAAGTTTCTTGACCTTCGCAAGCTTTTTTATCATTTGTGTTTTTCTTTTCTACTATAGGTTCATTTTTCGATATATATTCCTTTAGTGTTGATGCACCATATTTATGCATGAGCATCTCTTTTGTCTGTTGTGGTGATAAAATTAAAGCACTTGCATTATTTCCACCAAAACCTTTTGAATTAATAATGGTACCCAGCATTTCATTGTGATGTTCACACTCATAATGATTCATTAATATATTTAACGAATCATGATAGACGTCATCGGCAATGTGATCAATTGTTTGAATGCCTGGAATAATACCCCACTGCCACGCACCAAGTGTCGCCATCAACTGGTCCCCTGCCGCAACCCCAATCGAATGTCCAATATAGGATTTAACCGCCGTAACTTTCCAATCTTCTATACCAAAGGTCTTGGCGACTTCATTCATAATATGACTTTCAGTTACACGATTCTGAGGCGTACCTGTACCGTGTGCTTGAACATAAGTACGGTTTAAACCTTTTCCTCCAAGTATCGATTTTGCGAGTGCGGCTGTTTTAGCCATGGTAATATAGTTACCAACTCCAGGGCTTGCTATCGATTTTTTATTGCCATCTGCATTGACATAGACATCGGGTACTGAACCCAGTATGGTTGCCCCCAACTCCAAAGCCAAATCATCTGCCATTAAAATCACAAATTGAGAAGATTCAGATATGACAAACCCTGTATTGGTTGAAAAAGGTCGACATGCTCGTCGATGATTTGCTTTTTCAACATTATCTAATTTTCGTAAAGACTCATCGGTTGCTAATGCTCCCATGGCGTTAAAGCCCGCTATTACATCAGGTTGTACAGGCGCTTCAGCACTCCCAACAATCACTACTTTAGCTTGTCCTGATTGTATATCTCTAACCCCTAAACGAAGATTATACAAAAATGTCGCGCAAGCCCCCATATTATGGCCTGTTGTACCCACACTATTGATCACATAACTGTTCACAAAATCCGCTGGCATTTCCGCAAGCGATAAAGGCATCATTTTAGAACTAACACGAGAACCGCGTAGTGGCATACCTATCAAACCGGCCAAAGAACTTTCATCAATTTGTGCTAAAGCACTACCTGCATAGACAGAAATCTCATCTGGATGAACCTTTGATAAAACGGTTTGCCAGGCAATACCTAAACTTGATAAAGCATCGGACATCCCATAAATTGTGAGTGCCAAACCACGCGGATGATGTCTTGAAGAATACAAACGCATGGGATTAAAACCTTTAGGACAAAGGCCTGCGCTCTGTACTTCAAGCGCGGCATGTTTCTTAACAAAAAAAGATTGGCCTTCGAGAAAGAGAAGATCATCTAAATCACCCTCTAAATAGGAGGCTTTTAAGTCAAAAGCTTCTTTTACTTTTACAGCTTGTTGTATTTGCACACGATTAGGATCAAATAAATCAATATGTCTGACCAAAGTTCCTTTCAATATTGCATTTAGATCATAGTGTCCCTGGTCATCAATTAAATGCATACGATGAGCCAAATCTTCCCAAGTATCGGCCATTGCCGCATCCGATAAAGATTGATACACCATCCGTTTATAAGCATGAAAACCGGAAGTTCGTCCTGCCGCGTTCATGCCACCCATTGCAACTATAACAGGTAATTTCATTAGCAATCTCAATAAAATCGTATTTGTTGATAAATTCTAAGCAATTTTTTCAGCAAAACCATCCACAATGATTTTCCATTGTTTTTGCAACATTGCTTCCTGAATCAACTGCTTCCATATTTTAGCAACCATTGTACCATGATATAAATTAAATAGGGGTTTTAAAAACAAACTTATACGTTGATTAGGGATATTTTCATTTAAAATTTTGGATAAGTACAACTCAACAACCTGCTCCCGACTAAGGACTTCAATCTCAGTATATAACATTTGATGCACTTTGGTTAAATAATAAGGATTATCACAGGCCAATCGACCCAGCATGACACCATGAACTTTTTTCAGATGACATTCAATTTGTTCTGTTGTTTTAATATCACCATTCACAATAAAACGAATATGGGGAAATGTTTCTTGAATTCTATAAACAAAATCATATTGAATAGGCGGTATCGTTCGGTTTTGTTTTGGGTTTAAACCTTTTAACCAAGCCTTACGCGCATGAATAATGATTTCCCGGCAGCCGGCATCAACCAATCCCGCAACAAAATCTTCAAAAAATTCATATGTATCACAGTCATCAACACCTATACGTGTTTTTGCGGTTACAGGAATATTCAACACCTCGTTTAATTGTTGCAAACAATCCATGACCATTTGTTTATTTTTCATTAAACAGGCACCAAATGCACCGGCTTGCACACGCTCACTTGGACATCCAAGGTTCAGATTAATTTCGTCATAACCCATGTTTTGTGCCATTAAAGCAGCTTTGATGAGTTCATCTGGCTGACTGCCTCCGAGCTGTAAAACCAAAGGATGCTCTTCATTATAAAAATTTAAATGCCGTTCAGGTGCTTGTATTATTGCCCGAGGTACAATCATTTCTGTATATAATTTTGCTTTGGGTAATAATAAACGCATGATGAAACGAAATGGACTATTGGTCCAATCAACCATCGGTGCGATTTGCAAAATACCTTCTTTAAAATTCACAAGCAGACCTAAATAAATACAATAAAAAATAATGAATATTGTATATGATTTATGATATGTTTGGATACCCCTAGATGATAAAGGCAAAGCGATGACTTACACTTATCCAAAACTTCCCATAAATGCAATTGATACCATCCGTCATTTCCTACTTGATTATCAAAAGTTCCTATGTCAGGAAGTAGAAAACCTTGATGGTAAAGGCGTATTTCTTCATGATAACTGGGAAAGGGCTGAGGGCGGCGGTGGAGTCAGCTGTATCTTAACAGATGGCCATGTTTTTGAAAAAGCGGGTGTTAATTTTTCACATGTTTATGGATATGCTTTACCTCAATCAGCGACAAAGGGCCGGCCAGAACTTGCAGGAAGAAAATTTGAAGCATTAGGAGTTTCAATTGTCCTTCATCCACAAAATCCATTTGTACCAACAACACATGCCAATATCCGTTTTTTTTGCGCCCATGATGAGCTCAATAATACCATTTGGTGGTTTGGCGGAGGGTTTGATCTAACACCTTATTATCCATTTAAGGAAGATTGCATTCATTGGCATCAAATGGCAAGACAAGCCTGTCATCCTTATGAGGATACGCTTTACCCAAAATGGAAAAAATGGTGTGATGAGTATTTCTTTCTTCCGCACCGTCAAGAGACTCGTGGCATTGGTGGATTGTTTTTTGATGATTTAAGCGCTCCCAGTTTTGAAACCAACTTTCAACTGCTACAAAGCGTTGGCATGCATTTCTGGAAAGGTTACGCGCCTATTGCTGCCAAAAGACATACGTATCCATATGAAGAAAAGCACAAAGCATTTCAAAAGTACCGACGTGGCCGCTATGTGGAATTTAATTTGCTGTATGACAGAGGAACACTTTTCGGTATTCAATCCAATGGACGAACAGAATCAATATTGATGTCATTACCACCTGAGGTGACTTTTAAATACGATTGGCATCCTGAAAAAGGCTCAGATGAATATATACTATATAGAGATTATCTTAAGCCAAGAGAATGGATAGAAGACTAAAAGTTTCAGAACTTCATCTTCATTAAAAAAGGGACTCAATGTCCCTTTTCAATTAAGCTTCAGCATTTTCTGAAATTCTCATCACATCTTGCGCTTTTAATCCTTTAGGACCGCTGTCGATGATATAACTTACAGAGTCATTTTCATGTAAGGTTTTAAATCCTGTACCTTGGATATCTTTATAATGTACAAAAATATCATCACCGTTTTTATTGACGATAAACCCAAATCCCTTTTTTTCATTGAACCATTTAACGTGTCCAATTTCTCTTTGCGACATTTCGCGATCCCCTTTTTATTACAATTAACAAAAGCGTTTTTAGCAAACCATTTTAGCGAATTCTAAGATGGTTTAATTTAAGAATAGCAGTTTTTTTTCGATTGTTAATCCTTTTTTATGAAATTTTATGAAATTGGTTAAAATTGAAAAATATTTTTTCAGATTATCATTTCATTATTCACAAAATCATGATTAAACGTTATATTTAAAATAAAAAATAACTTTAAAATAAACATGATATCTTTTATTCGGCCATTCACCTTTCTGATCGTCTCAACCCTTTGTTATGCTCATTCATCCGATTTTCTAAATTTTAATGAAGAATGGATGAATACTGAGGTTTATCCCGAAAACAATTTTTTTGAATATGCCAATGGCGGTTGGTTGAAAAAAAATCAAATTCCTGAAGATGAAGCGGAATGGGGTATATTTGATATTTTAGATCAACAGGTTAAATTTCAAATCAAAAGCATGATTTTGTCACTTCCAATGCATCCACATCAAATGAAAAATACCACCTACCATCAACTGTATGCTTTTTATCAAAGCGGAATGGATTTAAAATTATCTGAAAAAACCAAACTTGAGCCTTTACAACCCATTATCAATGATATAATGCAAATGAAGTCACTGGCGCCACTAATAGCACAATTGCATGCTATCAATGTAAATGTATTTTTTAACTTAAGTCCAAACATCGATGTTCATTATCCTAAATTCATGATTGCACAAATCTCCCAGGATGGTATGTTTCTACCTAACCGTAATTATTACCTGGAACACGATGAAAAATCAGTACAAATTCAACAGGCCTATCAACGATTTATTGAAACACTTTTTAAAAACTGTGGTTATAATAATGAAAGCGCGCATCAAGCTTATTTAGATACCTGGTTCATTGAAAGTAAACTGGCAACCATTTCAAAAGACAATGATTACTTTCGAATACCACAAAATCTAGACCATCGCACCAAAACCCTTACGATGGAAAGAAAATATGCCCATTTACAACTTCAATCCTATCTCCAGGAAAATCATTTGGAACATCTTAAAATTCTTAATGATGCGGTTCCATCCTTTTTTACTGAATTGAATGAGATTCTACCAACCTTGTCCAAATCACAAATTCAAAATTATTTACTGGCTCAATTATTCGCGAATTATGCGCCTTATCTTCACCAGGCTTTTCGTGAGCCATACTTTGATTTTCTAAAATCACTGCGAGGAACAATCACTTATCCAGAACGTTGGAAACAAGTTATTGAAATTGAAAATAATCTTTTAGGTTATGCCATTGGAGAGCTTTATATCGAAAATTATGTTCAACCAGGTGAAGTTGAATATGTAGAAAAAATGATTATAGACATTCGACGTGCTTTAAAACATCGAATTTTAAAATCCAAGTGGCTAACAAAAAAGACTCAAAAAATGGCGCTTAAAAAATTAAAAGCCATGACCTCGCGCGTTGGTTACCCAAAAAAATCTCTCAACTACGAACCATTAAATGTAAAAAAACAAAGTTATGTTGCAAATGTTAAGGCTGCATATCAATTTGAAGTTCAACGCCAATGGCAAAAAATGAATCGTCTCATCGATAGAGATGAATGGGATATGCCCCCACAATCCGTTAATGCATATTATGATGTTTCACAAAATCAAATCAATATTCCTTTAGGAATCTTACAAAAACCTTTTTTTGATATTCACGCCCCGGATGCAATAAATTATGGGGGTATTGGCGTAGTGATTGGCCATGAAATCTTCCATGGATTTGATGATGAAGGCGCTCAATTTGATGCTGGCGGCAAACTCAACTTTTGGTGGACAAAAGAGGAATGGAACATTTATCAAGGAAAAATACAATGTATTGTTCAACAATTTTCTAGTTACAAAATTCCAGGAAGCGAAAATTATCTTAGTGGAAAGCTTGTAAGCGGTGAAGCGATTGCCGATATAGGGGGGATTCAATTGGCTTATGATGCGTTAATGCAATTACCAACAACAAAACATATTAAAAACTATTCACCAAACCAGCAGTTCTTTATCAATTTTGCACATATTTGGGCATCAAAAATTAGAGATGAGGAATCCATACGAAAAGCACATATCGACCCACATCCCCCCAAAATCTATCGAGTGAATGGGACGCTAAGCAACACTCCTCAATTTTATGAGGCTTTCCATATCCCCATGAAAAAACAGATGTGCAAACTTTTTTAATAAGCACCAATATCAATGGTTGTACTGTCAAATGTGATGGTTTCTCCATTTCGTATAATAGTCACTTTGACTTTTTCACCAATCTCAATGTTGCTTAACAAATGATAAAGCTCGTCATAATTTTTTACTGGATGTCCATTGATGCCAATGACAATATCACCAAGAACAATACGACCTAATCCATCTCGATAAGTCCCTCGAAGACCTGCTTTTGCAGCTGAGGTATTGGGCATGACTTCTGCAACTAAAATACCGCGCGTCACACCAAAATGCTGGGCAATTGAGGGTGGTACAGGCTGAAATCCAATGCCAGCAAGTTTCACACGACCATTTTTAATGATTTGATTAACAATGTGCTCAATTTCGTTCCCTGGCACTGCAAAACCTACACCTGCACTCGAACCTGATTCAGAAAAAATTGCTGTATTCATACCAATTAGACGCCCCATGCTATCCAATAGAGGTCCCCCCGAATTACCAGGATTGATAGAAGCATCGGTTTGAATCATGTCATGGATTGTAACTCCCCCAACCCCTGGGACTTGACGTCCAAGCGCAGAAATAACTCCAACTGTTAAACTATGATCAAAACCAAATGGATTTCCAATTGCCAATGCTTTTTGTCCAACCATCAATTCATGCGTTGGTGCAATTTCCATAGGCTCAAAGGAGTGTAATTTTTCAAGTGCTGTCCGAGAATCAAGCTTTAGTACAGCAATATCTTTTCGAGGTTCAAAACCTATCACATGCGCATCAACAGTCATTCCATTAAGCGTAACAGAGAATTTTTCCGCGCCGCGAATAACATGAAAATTGGTGACGACATGCCCCTGCTTATCCCATACAAATCCAGAACCAGAGCCAGACTCTTTCATTTGTAAGGATTGATGAAATGGATCTGCTACCGTTGTTAATCGATGAATAAAAACGACTTTAGGTGCAATCTTTTGAAATATTTGAATTGTATTCTGTTCTTCAGGCAATGGCGTTAATGTCTGTGAAAATCCCATCCCAGATTTCATGAGCAAACCAACAACCAGTATTTTATTCAAATGACGCATCAACATCTCCAATTGATTATTCCCAACAATAACACTTTATGGCTAATTTACACACATTTAATTTGTAAAAATCATATGTTACAATACAACACATTTTTTAAAAAGGTGTTCCTCATGGTACTAAAACATAGACTATACCCCAAACTTCGTTTTGATAATATCACTCAAAAATTAAAGGCTCAATTAGAAGAACAAAAGCGCGCGCATTTAAAATTTAAAAAAGATATAGAGCTTGAATCGGTAGAAAGATTACAATCAAGAATGCAAGCACAAATGCAATCAAACCCACTCAAGCTTGCACTTCAAAGACAAAAAGAGGCTCAGCTCATCAAAGCCAATACCATTCAATTTCAAACTGAACAAGGATTGATGGAACAATTAGAGCTCACTTATAAGGTATAATTTTGTCGTGTCGCGCAATCGCCAAGATTTGTTACAAAAAGTTCATTCACATGTTTGATGAGCTTCATGCCTTGATTATCGATATGCGGCTCATTATACGCGTATACTTCTATTGCCTTATTTATATCCCAACCTTGATCACCCAACAGCCAATCTAAAGTAAACTTATCATGTGAATCAAGCAAAGCAGCAAGAGTGCCCAATAAAATAGCAGTCCCTAACAAGACAAGAGCTTGTATCAAGAGATTAGTAATAAAAATTTGTGCTAAAAGCATAACAAACCAACATATAATCGCCGCAATTAGTTCCACATAAAACAGAATATCTAAAAATGAATTTTTAAACTGAAGATCTGCTTTTAATGATAAATGCCAAAAAGCAGCTGCTTTGAAATTTTGATGGCGCTGCTGAATAAGATTAAGCAATTCTTCTGTTAAAATCCTATTTCCTAGATCTTGATAATCTTTATAGTCAAACGCAAGGTGATTACAAATATCTTTCCAATTATATTCACCATTATCCTTAAGGTTTTCATCATTAATAAGATTTTTTAAAGCAACTTCGTCCTCACATGCCGCATTTAAAATGAATAAAATCCGTATCAATTTTTCTTTTTGTTCTAATGTCCTTTCACATGATATTTCTTTTGATAAATGTTCAAATAAATCAATACTTAATATTGAATTATCAATATTTCTATCTATCTCTTCGATTTTGAGCATTGAGGACTCGAACTTCGATAAAACTTCGAGATTTGCTTTGAATTGACCCCAAAAATCCATGGTAAGAAATTTATCTAACATAAAACGCATTAGTGTTGGCGAATTTAACATGTCTGATGTTACATACATTTTAGCCCATAAATCATTTAAAAAAAGATTTGTCGGCATTGAATATTCACTGATCTGAGTCTCAGGATAGAAATATAATGCTTCATCTGGATTTTGTGTTGATAATCGAATATACCAATCTGAAGAATTGGTCTTATCATAAAACAAATAAAATGAATAACTGTGATCATAATCAAAATTTTTATTGTATCTTAAATGAACACATCCTTGATTTTGAATTTCAAAAGGTTGAAAGTCCGTAGATTCTAGAATTCTACAAATATACATATTAACCCTAAATTTAAAAGTTATCAAATTATACACTAAGCTCATATTTAATTCAATTTTTCAAAAAAAATATAACTTATTCTGATGCAAGGTATCAAGCTAGAAGGATATATCAAACAATTGTTTAAGCTTTAATTGACATCTCCATGATTTTCTGAGTAAAACACGAACGCAAATAAAAACCTCGGGGTAAAGTTTGTATATCTTGCCCATAGGCATCTAAACTATTGGTTAAAATAGAAGAGTTTGCAGCTTTAGGACGTATGTGCAAGTAAGTGCCAATTGATCCTGTAATTTTTTCCACCTGTCCCTGAATAACCATATCCATGATAAGTTCCCAATCGGATTTTAACATCTCTTCGTGAATTTCCGACATTTGCCATAAAATGGCTCGACCTATCCGACGTTGTGAATAAGGAATAGATAAATCTCCTTCAATGGGAATCCACAAAACCTGTTGTAACTTATGATAACAAGCAGATGATCGCCATTCCAATTCGAAGGGCGCGCGAAGTGGTAAAACCGTTATATAAGTCGATTCTTGTACCTTACCTGACGCACCAAGTGGTATGGTTTTAATTTCAAGATTTAAATTTGGAAAATCAGGAATGGGTAACGAACCAGCCGTTGAACCTAAAAATTTTTCAACTGTTTGACCTAACCAACCTTTGGCATGCAAAGGTAAAGTTGGCACCGGAAGACCTAAACGATTTCCCAATTGTGAAAACGTAAGGCCTTCCATTTCTATTGCTTTTGCCAATACCAAATCTTTAGTCATCGTTTTTTATACACTGAATAGATAACTCTTGTAATTGGTGCAAATCTACTCGACTTGGTGCTTGTGTTAATAAACACATGGCACTTAAGGTTTTAGGGAACGCAATCACATCACGAATCGATTGTGAACCTGACAATAGCATCGCTAATCGATCTACTCCAAGCGCTATTCCACCATGCGGAGGACAACCATATTGCAAGGCTTCCAAGAAAAAGCCAAATTTCTTCTGAGCTTCTTCATCTGATATGCCCAATAAATCGAATACGGTTTTTTGCAACTCAGGATTATGAATTCGAATTGAGCCACCACCGAGTTCATAGCCATTTAAAACCAAATCATAAGCTTTTGCTTTGGTACTTAGAGGATTTGCTCTTAAGGCATCACTATCGGTTAAGCGTGGTGAGGTAAATGGATGATGCGCCGATTCAATGTTTCCATTTTTTTCATTCTTTAGAAAAATAGGCCAATCAACGACCCACAATATTCGCCATGCGTTATTATCGATAAGTCCTTGGTCAAATCCAAGCTTCTGACGCAAAGCCCCCATCGGTTCGGTAATTGCAGCTGATTTTCCAGCGATACAAAAAATAATATCTCCATTTTGCGCTCCTGTCCGATTCAGAACATTCGCAATTTCTTCATCGGATAAATATTTCAGTAACGATGACTGTAGTCCTTCACGTCCTAAACTCATATCATTAACTTTAATGTAAGCAAGACCTGGTGCACCTACACGTGTCATATATTGTTGATATTCATCTAATTGTTTACGCGACAGATCCTTAAGTTGTGGAACACGGAGCATAATGATGCGTGATTCACCATCCATAGATGCATTTTTAAAAACGCCAAATTCACTATGCGTAAAAATATCTGCAACATCAACCAATTCTAATGGGTTGCGCAAATCAGGTTTATCACTACCATAACGAGACATTGCTTCATCATAGGACATTCGCTGAAATGGTCGAGGTAAATCAATATTTAATAACGCCTTAAATAAATGACACATCAAACCTTCTAACATATTTTGCACATCGATTTCATCAACAAATGACATTTCCATATCAAGTTGCGTAAACTCAGGCTGTCTATCTGCTCTTAAGTCCTCATCCCGAAAACATCGCACCACTTGATAATAGCGATCAAAGCCTGCGATCATCAACATCTGTTTAAAGAGTTGTGGCGATTGTGGTAAAGCAAAAAATGCACCTGGGTGAACACGAGAAGGAACCAAATAATCACGGGCACCTTCGGGTGTTGCTTTCGTCAACATGGGGGTTTCAATATCTGTAAAACCCTGTTGATTCAAATATTCTCGAATAAGACGAACAATTTCATGTCGTTGCACAATTTTTTGATGCAATTCATCGCGGCGTAAATCTAAGTATCGATATTTTAATCGTAAGTCTTCAAAAACGGTTTGATGCTCATCAGGTAAGAATGGCGGAACAGCGGAAGCATTAAGAATTTCCAGGCCCGTAACCTCTAGTTNNCGGCCCCTGTTTTCATTTGTGAATTAACCATATTATCAGGTCTGGCGCGCACAGTGCCCGTTACTTTGACCACATATTCGTTACGTAAGACATTTGCAACTTCTAATAAATCAGCACGATGTGGCTCGACCACTGCTTGTAGAATTGTAGATGAATCTCTAATATCAATAAAAACAAGTTCTCCAAAATTACGACGTCTTTTTACCCAACCACAGACTGTCACTGATTGGCCGACATGGGTTGATTGTACTTGTTCGCATAAATGCGTTCTCATGGATACTCCTTATTTTTTTGAACTTATTTTTGATGATTGCGTCGCGCCTAAGGATAGGACAGTTTTTAAAGCATCTTCGACACTGATATTCATTAATTTTACATCTTGTTCGGGAACCATCACAAAAAAACCAGATGTTGGATTCGGTGTTGTGGGGATGTAAATGGTAACCAACTCACCAACCGCTGAGTCCATTTTTCCAGTTTGAAATCCAATGGTCCACATATCCTTTCTGGGATACTCAACCATCACAACTTTTCGAAAAGATTTTCCATTGGACATTAATAATGATTGAATGATTTGTTTAGAGGTATGATAAATCACTCGTACCAGGGGGATTTTTTGAAGTATTGCTTCACCCCATCCTACAAGTTTTTGACCCAACCAGTTCGTTATCAATAGGCCGGTGAACAAAAACAATAAAAATGACAAAACCAGCCCAATTCCTGGAATGGAGTAACCGAGAATGATATGTGGTTGATACGGAGAGGGAAGCAGTGCAACTAATTTATCTAGCCACTCTAAAATAGTCGAAAGCACCATAACGGTTACAAATATCGGTATCCAAAAGGCTATTCCGGTTAAAAGGTACCCTCTTAAATTTTTAATCATTCCGATTTTCCCTTTTTATCGGTAGGACAACTGGCACACGATGATTTCTCTGGGGTTTTACAACTGTTTTTAAAATCTGTTGCATACCATCCTGAGCCTTTTAATTGAAAACCTGCAGCAGAAACCAAACGTTCGACATGCAGACTTTGACAGTGGGGACATGTCCCAGTTGATGGATCACTCATTTTTTGAATCAACTCAAAATGATTTTTGCAATCCTTACATTCATATTCATAAATTGGCATTTTGATTTACCCTCGATTCATCCGACAAAATGTGTTCCTGATTATACAGAACTCCCCTATGACTCTCAATGTGTTTATGAGCTGCATTTAAGTGTTTTATTTGACCTCAATAAGTATTTTAAATACAATTTATTAAATCTCAATAATTAACCAAATATTATATGAATTCATCACTAAAAGCACTGATTAGTAAAAATGCAAAAATTAAAAACATTTCTGAATTTGATTCACATGTTCAAATTTCAGGTTTGTTGGTTCATTGTGATTTAAGCATGTATGAAATATCACAAATCGTGTTGTTGCTCAATTCAGAAACCATCAACAAACTGCTTCAGCAATATCAACAATATTTAAGAGTGGGATTTTTAAAAACAGATTTAATTGAGCAAGCCATTCTAAATAACTTGCCTGAATTACCAAAGTCGCGAAATCGCGTCAGAATGTTTGATTATAACGATGAAGCATGGCATGGCATGAGGGTTTTAAAGCAAGCTGCAGAAATTTTATCGCCAAGCGAGTCACTTAAAAAGTGTTAACTGCAGCTTGTCTATTCAAATCACCATCGTTGGATGATTCAAAAAAACCATATAGCTTATAGCCAATTGCCAATGTACTGACGGTGGTTAATAATGCGCCTATCAACAATGATGCGGGGAACACAATCATGCCGCCAAGGATAAGGCCTCCCATCACAACACCACTCAATGCGGCACATATTTGAAGAATATCGTTAGACAACCAAGGATTTTCAGCTATTTTAATATCGTCGCAATGCGCCTCCACACGAGTTAATAAGTCTCTATGTAAACCAGTCAAATGCGCATGTTTTTTTAGACGCGTCGTTGTGTGTCTGGCAGCATTATTATGGAGCGCATCTCCTTCTAACTTATTAAATGCTTCCAAAAATCATTTAGTATAAAGGTAATTCGGACCTTGGACAGTTTTACATTCATAAATCTTTCTAAAAAAAACGTCGAGAGCTGCATCATAATCTTTAAAAGAATAGGGTTCGGGTTCAGGGTTAGGAAGGACTTCAACATTTAAATAGGGATGATTCTCAACAAGACGTCCTTCACACGCTTCCATGAGTTGGGTGCCGACATCTTCACAAGTATTCGAATTACGGGATGGCGATGAACGAAAGCCACAGACAAAATTGATGCTATCAATGACCCTTTCACGGGTAGCTTCCCATATCGAAATAGAATAATCGGTCATCTGTTCACCCCATACAGCAGTCCCCTTATCTGGATTTCCGAGTAATTTATAAGCACCCTCTTCAATCAATTCACCATTGGCATCGGTTATCATTTCTTGATTCACTGGCGTTGAAAAAATTTGCCACCCTTGACCCTCCCTAAAATGCAAAATAGCCCAATGCCCTGCACCACTATTCTGACCACTTCTGAGAAAATAACATTGATTTTTATTTAAGTTGTTTAGAAATGTTTTAAATTTGGTTCTATCTTTGGACAAAATCTGATGTTCAGGCACAAAGAGTTTTGGTATTCCATTTAATGCGATTTGAATATCGTTTTGAGTAACATTCGTAAAACGTATCGCTGGAAGACCGCATTTGGGTGCAACAAAGGTTAACATTGCTTCTGCACAACTATTTTGAGCCATGAACAAAACCTCGCATAAAAATCATTTCAGCAGGGTATCATAATTTCTCAATAATGAACATACAAAATACAAAAAATATTTTTATTGGTCATATCCCCAATATTTTAATTGTAATTGCGCTTGTGCATAAAACATTTCTACACCCCATATTATTTCAACATCTAATTGTTGGATAGCCTTTAAAAATACCCCTTCTTTTTGATAATTAACATCCATCACTGCCATGCCCGGTTTTATCCAATCGAGTACTGCTTTCAATAGCTCTGGATTATCTTGATAAACGTCATCCGGTAAAGTATTGATGACAAGACCATAATTATCCTCTGGAAATTGGTGAATAACCTTAAATCCTAAATTATCATAAGGGGTGCGATTATATGCAACCACTTCAACCCCTTTTGCAATAAGCGCTTGAGCGATAGCAAAAGCCGCCCCTCCCGCTCCTAAAATAAATGTGTTGGAAAGTTTATCGCCAATGGCTTGGATTGCGCCCTCTCCATCAGTATTGATTCCAAACCACTGGTCATTTATGCGTTTGAGGGTATTGATTGCCTGCATTTTTGAATCTAAATTACTCACCATAGAGCACACCGCTTTTTTTAAGGGCATGGTAACACTGAGTCCATCAAAAGGCAGCGATTGAATCAACTCAAAAAAAGACTGAACTTCAGATAACTTAATCGGTATTTTAACATAGACTGCATTCACATTATTGTTTATAAATGCTTGATTATGATAAAGATGTCCAAGACTTGCTTCGATAGGATATCCAATCAGGCCATAAATACGTGTGTGTTCATTGATATCTCGATAACGATAAACATCCAATAACTCATCGACCGACAATTGCCCCTCAACAACGGCATTACATTCTGATACCGAAGCATAATCAAAAAGACGTCCAAATATAGGACCTAAAGGACGTATAAAAGTTGAAGATGGCCCCATACCTATAAATATCGAAGGCTTACTTGCATTTTTTTGTACTTGCAATAGTTTCAAAGCATCCAAGCTTGAATGACAATACACTGCAACTTTAATGATATCAAAATCATCATCAGGGAAAATAAATGTTGCATTTTCAAAATGATGATAAGAGCCAATGATTTTAAGATTTGGATAGCGTTGACGAATTGTTATGAGCCAGTTTTTGGGGACATCCCACTCTAAATCCACATAATCAGGGTGTCCTTCACATAATTTCAGCATATCTTGAAAGCGTTGTTGCTCATCATGAACATATCGTCCGCCTTGATCTTGTCTTCTAAGGGTAAAAATCAACGGTAAACGCGTTGATGCTCGAATGGCTTGAATATCTGGTAAATGGCATTTTGTATCATAATCCCAACGCAATTCAAAACCATCGACGCGTGATTGATATACATTTATTAATTTCAATGCTTCAGATACATCATGTACTGGAATAACGGCGATTAACATCGTTGTCCCTTTGTTAGCTGAATGGCTTTTAATATGGTATCAAAATCGACCGAAAATGAATAATTGCCCCTTTCATGATGTATCTTTCCGATTGCATCCAACAAAACCACATGGATATTGTGATTTTTATTTTTTTTATCCATTTTTAATAATGGTTCTAATGCGACAACATCATCTAAAACTGAGCTCCATGGAAATAAACCAAAAGACTTTAATAAAACGATAATCATATCGACTTCATGCTGCGCTAAATGACCAAGTAACATTGAAATATTGGCTTCAATCACCATTCCTAAAGCTACTGCATATCCATGTAACCAATGGTAATGTTCATAAACTTCTATGGCATGTCCAAGGGTATGTCCAAAATTAAGAATTTGACGAATACCTGATTCCAAAGGGTCTTGTTGTACAATTTGATTTTTGAAATGGATGCTTTTCTCTATCATGCAAATAAGCGTGGGTAAATCCTGTTTTATAATAAGCGCTTGATTTTGCAATAACCAAGCACAAGATGATGTATTGGTTAATATTGCATGTTTAATCACCTCTGCCATGCCACTTAAAAACTCTTCTTGCGATAAGGTCTGAAGAAAATCAGCAGATATCCAAACAGATTGTGGAAATGAGAAACTACCAATTAAATTCTTTCCTGAAGGTGTGTTAACACCAGTTTTGCCACCGATAGAGGCATCGACCATCGCCATGAGTGTTGTCGGAACATAGACGACACTGATGCCTCGACAAAAGGTTGATGCCAGAAATCCAACCAAATCACAAGCCACACCACCACCAACTGCAATTAGCTGTGTATCGCGTCTATAGCCTGCCGCTAGCATGGCATCTTCCAGCATCTGTTTGGTTTCTCGTGTTTTATGTCGTTCCCCGGCAGGAAACGTGAGAATTAGTGGTGACGATTCAAAAGAAAGTCGAATCTTTTCTTGATAGAGAGCACTAACCTCACTATCCATTATGATGACAATTTTTCGTTGACAGTTTTTCCAATGATTTTTCCATTCTTGGGTATCTAGAAGTGCCGTGCCCAAATAAATAGGATATTGTTGGGTATGCATTGTTTTGATCATGACAATCGCACCAGTCGATTGGCTAGCATTGCATCCACCAAAACCAAATAACACATGGCTCTAACGACAGCCACACCTCGAATCGCAACACAAGGATCATGGCGCGAGCCACTTGGCAATTGAAAAGATTGTGGATTTCCGTTTAAATCGATGGTTTTCTGGGGCACGCTGATACTTGAAGTGGGTTTGAACGCAACACGACCCGTAATGGGCATACCCGTTGAAATCCCGCCCAAAATTCCACCTGCATGATTGGTTTTTTGATTAGCTCCATTTAATGAAATGAAAGCATCATTATGTATACTCCCCTGCATTTGTGCAGCCCTAAATCCCTCGCCAATTTCAAAACCTTTGGTTGCCGGAATAGTTAGCATGGCATGTGCTAATTTAGCCTCTAGCTTATCATAGATAGGATCTCCCCACCCCACGGGCAAACCGGTCACTTCAAATGAAACGGTTCCCCCAATAGAGTCTCCCTGCGATTGCAGTTGGGTCAGTAACGCTTTGACATCTTTTTCAAATTGTTTATCCACACAAAAAATATCACTTTTTGTTAAATCATGATGCTCGGAATGAAGATTTCCAACTTGACTTAGATAAGTCTTTACCTCAACTTGTTCGCGCAATAAAATTTTTTTAGCAATAGCACCAGCTGCAACGCGGCACGCCGTTTCACGCGCAGATGCTCGACCACCACCTCGATAATCATAATAACCATACTTTTCTAAATAGGTAAATTGCGCATGTCCTGGACGAATCAAGTTTTTAATTGGGTCGTATTTTGATGAATCGACATCGCGGTTATGGATAATAATTGAAATCGGTGTACCGGTTGTCATGCCTTCAAAGACACCCGATAATATTTCAATAGTATCGGGTTCTATTCGTGGTGTGGTCCATGGTGTTTGTCCTGGGGCTCGAAGTCGCATTTCTTCTTCAAGATCACTTGTGCAAAGGGCAAGACCTGCAGGACATCCATCAACTACCACCCCTATGGCAGGACCATGTGATTCACCCCATGTAGTGATTCGAAATAATTGTCCAAAGGCATTACTGGCCATCATTATTCCCTCCATGAGAGAGATCAATTTCCATATCACAAACTTTTTGATAAAGTGGGATACGCCGTTGATAAATGATTTCTAAAGGAACATCACCCAAAAATGCTGGAGTCTCCTGGATGCGCTCCCTTATTTCAACATAAGGTAAATACAAATGTATTTTGAAGCAAGGTTTTTGTAAAACTAAAGACTCAAATTGAGGATGTTCAACAATTCCTCCACCTGTGGATATCACTACATGATGGCGTTGCAATAAATCTTCTAAAACCATCATTTCTTGATCTCGAAATGTCTGTTCACCAAGACGCTCAAAGACGTCTTTAACAGGTGCCCCAAATTGTTCTTCCAATACTTTATCGGTATCAAACCATGGTAAGTGCCATTTTTCGGCAAACTTTTTTCCAATCGTGGTTTTTCCAACGTATTTAAAACCAATCAGGACAATAGGTTTATTCAAAACGTGCTCCTAGAGCTTGGAATGTTTGAATGAAATGCGGATAACTTTTTTCAATGCAATCAATATCCAGAATGGTGGTATGTCCTTGTGCATTCATACCCGCTATGGCAAGTGACATCGCAATCCGATGGTCACGATGACTATGAACTTGTGCACCTTTTAAAGGAGTGGGGTTTATTTCAAGCCCATCTGGATATTCTTTAATTTTTGCACCCATTTTTCTTAATTGAGAAGCCATTACTGAAATTCTGTCGCTTTCTTTACATCTTGCAATACTAGCGCCACGTATGACTGATGGCTTTGAAACAAAGCAAGCAAGAACTGCTAAAATCGGCAAGGCATCAATACAATCATTAATATCTAAATCAAAACCTAACAAGACACCCTTGGGATTTGCATGCAATTGAATCCCCCGATCTGAAATATCAATGGGCGCCCCAATCATTTTTAAAATTTCGACGATTTTCTTATCGCCTTGAACATCGTTCATATCGACATTTAGAATATGAAGTGCTGTTCCTGCTATTGCTGAAGCAACCAACGGAAAAGAAAGCGAACTCATATCCCCGGGAACCGTGTATTCAAAACCAGAAATGTTCGCGTTGCCATTTAACTGATAGTAAACATGATCACGTTGAGTAACTGGAATTGAAAATCGATTCAACCAAGATAGGGTTAAATCGACCCATGGTTTTTCCCCAGGTTCATCAACGTGAATTTCTATCGCATGCGGCGCAAATGCCGCGAGCATCAATAAACCAGATACCGGTTGAGAATCTCGACCATTGATATGAATTTGGTGATGACGAACAGGGCCTTTAATGATAATTGGGGCGTGACCATCACCCTTCGATGATTTGGCAAAGCATCCTAATTGCTCTAACCCATCAAGCAAAGGCGCCATGGGGCGCAAATGACAAATGGAATTATCGCCCGTTAAAATGCTATATCCATCCTCAATCAGCGCTGTGATTGCACCAATGAAACGCAATACTTGACCTGAGTTACCAACGTCGATGACTTGAGCAGGCAACTTTGGCTTACCTCCAACGCCTTCAACTTCCAAGATATCCTGTAAAACATTGATTTTTGCACCTAACGCCTGACAAGCTCGAATCATAACATCTGTATCCGGAGAATGGAGAAAATCATATATGCGACTTTGACCTTTGGCCATCATGGCAAAAAAAATAGCTCGCATGGTATGTGATTTCGAGGATGGAACCTTTAATTCACCAGAAATGAAAGATTGACGAACAATAAGCTTACTCAAGATGCACACTCTCCATCATCTCAAATGCACCTTTTTCTCCCATTTTTAAGAAATATTGGTGATGTTTAATTAAGCTCTTGCGATGTCCGATACTAATGATTCCCGCCTGTGGAAAACGTTGATTCAACATAAAATACATTTTCTCTTCCATGTACTCATCTAATGCAGAAGAGGACTCATCTAAAAATATCATCTGAGGCTGTCGAATGAATAACCGGACAAATCCAACCAACTGCTGTTGACCGAGAGACAAGACTTGTGACCAGTTTTTTTGCACATAGAGTTCGGGAATGAAGCGCGCTAATCCACATTCCTCCATCAAAATATTTAAATGTTGTTCAGATATTTCAATACCATGCGGATAAGTTAATACATCATATAGAGTCCCATGAGGGATATAACTTCTTTGAGGTAATAAAAACATGTGTTGGTGTTCAGGTTTTTTAATGGTCCCTTGCATATGCGGCCATAAACCATTAATTGCTTTGAATAAAGTACTTTTTCCAGCACCCGTTAATCCCATAATTAAATAACGATGAGGTGCGGCAAATTCTAAATCAGTCACTGTAGACATCAGTTCGCCGGTTGGAAAATGAACATGTAACTTTGGTAATATGATTTGATGTTCAACATACTCAATATTTGCAGTCGGCTCTTCATGATGTTTAGAAGCATGCTCCATCGACAACATAAATTCATTTAATCGAAAAACCACAGCTTTCCACTCTGCCAATAGTGAAAACGCTTCGATAATACTTGTAAATGCATCAACGACCGAGCGAAATGCTCCTGATATCTGCATCATGCCACCAAACTGAATTTTTTTCGCTAAAAACAATGGCATGGCTAAAAACACACCAACAATTTGGGTAAAAATATCAAATCCGATGGTAAAAAAGACTAAATTTTTTCTTAAATCGTTGCCTTGGAGATAAATATTATAAATTCTATCGAATAACAAATGTAATTTTTTCTTTTCAGTTTCTTCACCACGATACAATGCCACTTGCTCACTATATTCTCGTATACGAATCAATTGATGACGAAAATCCGCATTATATATTTGTTGTAAATATTCAATCGAAGATAACTTCCGTCCAATAATTCCGATTAACCACATACCCAAAAGGCCATAAAGAGTGGCTGAAAAATAGAGATAACCAGGAATGATTAAATGCAAAGAACCCAAAACCAATGGAAAATGGCTAGATAGTCCCCAAAGAATAACAGAAAATGAAATATAAGAGGTGCTCGACTTTAACACTAAAAAAAAGATTCTTAAGGTTAATGCAGGAAAACTCGCCAAATCTTCACTGATTCGTTGGTCAGGATTGTCGACTTTTTTATCCAACCAACGCAGATGATAATGTACTTGTTGATGCATCCATTTATCAACCGTATTATCTGTTAACCATTTTTGCCATTGAATGGTTAACAAGCCCATATAATACGAACCATATCCTGCCAATGCGAAAACCAATCCAGCTAGCCCCAGAAACTTCATGGATGATTGAAATAATACCGGTTTATTAAAAGCAGATAACGCATCAAACATGGTTTTGGTAACACTATTTAGGGCAACACTAACATAGACACCACCAAACGAACAGATTAAATTAATCAACAAATATCCATAAGCACTTTTTTTTTCAGGCGAGGACCAAAAAGGTTTTGCAAGCGCCCATAAATCTTTAAAAAACTGTCGGTTAAAGCGTGGATATGTGGTTGAAATATCAGTTTTGCTCATAAAAATCCCTATTTTTTTCATCTGAAAATTAATTCAATATCGATGGAATCAAAGTAATAATGCTGATTACAAAAATCACAAGTCACATCGATTTTTCCATGTTCCTCAAGCAATAATTTAACATCCTCGTGACCTAAAACTTTTAAAACATTTTTCATTTTTTCTGGGTTACATCGACAATGATAATGAGATTCTTTTTCCAACAATAAACGGATGTCTGTTTCGTGGTACAAACGATGTAATATGGTTTTGTTGGATAAATTTAACAATTCATTTTCACTCATGGTTTGACCTAATGTCGTTGCATACTGCCAAAACTCTTCGCGTTGTTCACTGTTCTGTTCTGGTAACAATTGCAATAACATCGCAACAACTCTTTTATTATCACTTGCCATAATGATTAAAGTTGCCACTTGTTCAGATAAGGCGAAAAAGTTCATCAAATTTTGCGCCATGGATAAGGATTGAATAGGTACAATACTTTGATAGGTATCCGCTTGTCGCAGTTGTGAAATGGTTAAACTCATTTGACCATCTAAAAAAGAATTTTGATAATCATTATCCGTTAAATCATCTGCGTATTTGGCAAAACCACGAATATTAAGATGGTGATCACATTGTACAATCATCAGGGATAAAGCTTCATTTCCCTGAAATTGCAGTGACAATTCACCCTCGAACTTCATACTTCCTACCAATAATAAACACGAAACCAATGCTTCGCCAAGAATTTTTTTGACCGCAGGAGGATAAGCTCGCTGTTCTGTAATAGATTGGTAAACGTCTTCAAGCCTTGCAATTTCACCACGAATTTCCGCATGTTCAAAAATAAAACGTTGCAAACCGTCTGTTGAGTCCATTAAAAGGCTCCTTTACATCAAAAAAAACCTATTCTATCACAACTGGATTTTAAGGTTAAACATCGTTACAATCCTCTATCAATAAAATTATCAATATGTAGAACCCGATGTCACTTTTTAATTGGTTAATCCGTTTTATACCTTCATTCCCTACAATTCATCAAAACGAGTATGAGTGCATCAAACAAGAATGTTTGCGTTTGATAATAGTTGGTCGCCGGATTGTTCACATTCCGATTCAACTTCGCTCACCCGAAGATCAAATTCTTGCTGACAATCTAAACTTTTATCAAGCAATCATTGACACATCTTTTGATCAATCAACCATGCCTTTCATTGAATGGTTAGAAAAAATAGATGAACCTCAAACAAGCCTAATATGGTCGCAACTCATTCAAGAACATTTGTGGCAACCGAACTTTACTCAACACCCTATAAATCAAGATTTGAATTTAAAATTCTTTCGGCTTAATTTACCCCTCTTTAACCAAGCTTATGCTTTTACCGGATTAATTCATGCTATTTTTCAACAAGGTTATCCCTGTGAAAAATTACTGGCTTCGGGCATCGTTCAAGATTTCTTTCAATATCAAATCAGTGAAATTCATATCCTTGACCAGACACATCAGCAACTGGAAAATATATCCCAGCATATTGAAGGACTGAGTGATTATATTGCTCAAATCAATCAAGTTCATTGCGGACTTGCTTCATATCCCAAAATGTCACTTTTGGGAAAAACACCCATCGAAAATTTAACATCAGTTGAGATAGTCGCCTGTCCTCTCGAAATTGATAATCGTCAGATGTTGGAAAAATTTTTAAATTTATTTGAAATTGAGTTTATTTTTAATGTATTGATTACCCAGGAAGAATTTGATAGAGACTGTATTCAAACGTTTTTAAAAACATGGATTCAAATACAAGCCGATGAAGATATTGAAGAAATCTTTCATAAAATTAAAACTCATTTACATCATGAAATCCATTACTCCGTTTTTCAATTGATTTCTCCCCTCATTCCATTACCCATTTGTCAGCGTCTCTTTACCCAATATCCTGAATTTTTTTGGATATTGTTAAGCACTGCTCCTCAGTTAAGGGAAATTTACGATAAAAAGACTTTACGTTCATTTGCTTCCAAACATGCGTTCAATACACAACACATACCATTCATTGCCCATCTCTGTACCAAACCTGCTTTTCTTGAACTTCATGATACATGGATTCAACAAATCTTGGAAAGTTATTTGCTCCAATCTGAACTCGAACTCAATGAAAGTATTTTCCATATCATCAAATCATTTGCGAAAACCAAGCCACGGTGTCAAGCAATGGCCAAAAAATGGCATGTCAAATTAATGCAAATGATCCATGAAAAAACAAATACATTCACAGCGACTCATTTTATTGACATACGGGATTGCTTTTTAGCACAAAGAAAAATTATTGCTAAAATTGAATTATTGGGATATCTCTGCCAAGAAAACTTAAAAGACCATTATGATCTCACCTCAATTGTTCTCGAACAATTGCTTAAAAAACATTCATCTCAGTATATTCAAGAATGGCTCGACATATTATTACCTACTTATATTCAAGCAAATCAATCTGTTGAAGAAAATTTTGTTAATAAAAAACGCATTGTTGTTGAACTTTTAAAAAGACGTTTATTGCCTAATCAAGAACTATTGTTGCTCAAACTTGTAAATATTTTAGTCTCTGAATTTAATGTCCCATTCAATAAACTCAAAATAGTTCTTGAACAAGCACATTTATCGATAAAAATTATGGCGTTGAAATCGACAGATACGATGCAATTATACTTAAATCTTGTTCCACAAGAAGACCGATTAAAAGTACTGCTGTCATGTCTTTCAGATGACAATCATAAATCGATGATGCAATACGCCATCTCGAATCCACAGCTTTTAGAGACTGTTATACAAACCCTTGACGCTTCAAACCTATTCAGTCTCTTAAATCAAGAATATAAAAGAGGTGAAATTTGGTGGCATAGAATGGGTAAACATTCAGAAATATTAACGACGATTCTAAATAAATTAACCATCGACAATAAAATAACCTTATTGCTCAAAACCAATAAATTTAAAGATAATATTTTCCATGAATCAATCCCAAATGCTGAGTCTGTTGAAGCCATCTTATTACATGCGCCTGATAAGGTTAAAATGAGACTTTTAAATGAAAGAAATTTTCAAAATAAAACACCCTTCACAATGGCTTTTGAAGCACCCGCATGTTTTTCTACCCTATTGAATTATTTGACTTTAGAACAACTGATGAGTTTTTTATTGACTTCGGAGACCAGTAATTCACGTTTTACTCAACTGTTATCGCGCCCAGAACTTCTACAACAATTATTACAACATCTCGACTTTGAATCTAAACGGCAATTGATAACACATGAGCTAACATACATTGTNNGTAAAAAATATTATCCACCAAAAAGAAACTATTCATATTATCTTTAATCAATTTGATGGTTTTCAAAATCAACAACTGATGAAAATTAACGTCAGTGACATCCCTTTTGCACGACACTTACTCCAATACCCTGAATCATTTAGCATGGCCTATCAAATGGTCAATCCAAATTTACGATTAAATTTAATTGTATCCTGCCAGTTGCTTAAATACCTCTCAAAACCACAATGGGAAACACTTGAGAAGTTAATTCGAGGTATCCCTTCACGTTATATGTTAAATTTTTTTGAGTATCTTATTGAAACCCAGCCAAAACTCATCGATGTCATTTGTGCAGACGCTGAAAACATGAGAAAAATCACATCATGTATTCCGAAAAACATACTATGGCAAGTCGTCTCTTATAAAAATAGTTCCGGCGATAATCTATTAAAAAAAATGCCAATAAATCATACAGATATTCTTACTATGGTGCTTCAATCATTTCCAGAAACCATTCAATGTAGCGCTATTTTATTTAATCATGAGCATGAAAAATCATTATTTGAACGCGCTATTCATGTTCCAGAAAGCTTTGCTTGTATATCGTCATTTTTAAACTCTTATGAACTTTATAATTTAATTAAGCCTGGTGAGTATTTTGAATACCTTTTACCAAAATGTTCAAAATTTGAATCCATACTTCTTATTTTTCAAAACATACCACAAGCTCACCAAATTGAATTTTTAGCATCAAAACACCTCACTTATCGCAATCTGCTCCATGGATTTTTTCATGAATACAACCTTTTACCAAAACTTATCCCCATTCTACATCAAACTACCTTAGAATGGATGTGTCAAAAAACACAACAGAACCCACTTTACTATCGAGAAATTCATCATAAACCGCTCGTCTTGCTCAATTATTTAAAAGATATTCCTTACCCTTATTTATCTCAAGCCTTGTTGGGTTTATGTTACCATTTTCCACACCAAATGATTTCAAACGAGATTCACCATCTTTTTAGACAGCATCATCAACCCAATTCACCCTTAGGACGCCCACGTTGGTTTGTTGACAATTCAAATATTCTACCGCAAATTCAATGCGCAAGAACCTATCATGATTGGCTGCCAACACTTGAGGGTGACATTAAAGAAACTCATGAGCTTTCACCGAGAACACGAACCGCATAAAGGAGAGTATTTTGAATTCAGTGACCATCGATAACCGAAAATTTCACATCGAAAACACTATTGAAGAAACGTTGCAATATTCATCTTCTAATCAGTATCATTGTCTTCTCCCTCATTTATTGATGATTCAAGTATCGGGGGATAAGGCAAAAACATATCTACAAGGACAACTTACCAATGATATTTTAAATCTAAAAAATAATGAATTAACTAAACAGTTATTATGCAATATCAAAGGACAAATCATCGCAAAAATTTATGCATTAGAAACCGATCATCAACTTTACCTTATCATGCACCGTGATTTATGGCCAGATGTGTACAAATTGCTTGAGAAAACAGCATCACTTGCAAAGGTTTCGTTTCTAGAAAATAAACAATTACATATTTATGGCATCGTCTCGAACAAAGATATTACAAACACCTTTAAACTCAACGAAAAGCAATGTTTGATGGTTAGCAAAAACCCTCCGATCACCATTCAAAAACCTGACTTGTTTTGGCATTATATCTCTATTGTACAAGGAGAATTCAATATTTATACATCAACTTGTCGCCAATACTTACCTAAACCGTTAGGTCTTGAAAAAGAATGGATACATTTCAATAAAGGATGTTATCGTGGACAGGAAATCATTGCTCGTATGCACTTTTTAGGAAAAGACAAATACAGCATCACTAAATCTGAAATTGAATGGAATTCATCAATAATACCAGGTGAGAATCATATCATCGATTATTGCCCTATGAATGATACAAAAGCGATTGCGATAATCTTAAAAAATCGATAAAAAATAGGCAATTCATTCTGTTTTTCAAGCGATGATTGCCTATAGGAAATGGGTTAAACAAATGGATAGGTTTGGTGGTTTTCTAAGAAAAAACCCCTGATGAAATAGGTCGTGCTCATGTCCTTACTTTTTAAAATTCCACATGGATTGAACGACTTTATCTTTGTCAATGAAGTAATGTTTAATATTCCCACAGAGATGAAGAACGATATAGCCTGCAAAACTCCAAGCCATCCAGTAATGACTATTCACCATCCATGTCGTAAATTCCTTTGTATGAGAAACACCTGGAATATTTAATTGAAATAATCCAAAGTACGATGGAATGTGATTCGATGCAACAGACATTAACCAACCAGATAAAGGCATGGCAATCAAAAAGAAATACAAGTTATATTGCACGCCTCTTGCAAACCAAGCCTCAAATTTTGAAACATGTGGTGGATACGAAGGGCGGCCATCTTTAATAATAAAATATATTCTAAACAGAGAGAAGAAAAATACCGTGATACCAAAAGACTTATGCAAATTATAAGCTAAGTCTTGATAATTTTCAGGTATTTTTGACAAACACATGCCCACCAAAAGTAAACCAAAAACCATCACTGCAGTGATGGCATGCATAACTTGTCCTCGAAACGAGTATTTTTTCATATGTAACATCCTTGTCTAAAATAAATGATTGTTATCTAAAAAAAATCACAATTATCATTGTCATTACAACGTTGCAATGCCGTTTGCGTTAAATCTAACAACTCACGTGTTGCCACATAAAACACTGTATAGTTTAATTGGCGTGAGGTTTTCATTTGATTTAACAACTGCTTCCAACGCTCAATTAATGTCGAATGAACAACTGACCACTCTTTTAATCGTTGTGTAAAAGCATCTACAGTATCATTTTCGACTAATACACTTTCAGTTAATAATCGTTGTTGTGCATCAAGCTCATCACGAATGGATTCTCGTGCCAACGCTTCTGAATGATTTTCAGTCGGATGTTGAATCACAAGTTTTCGAACAAACTCTAAATCCAACACATCACCAACAAGGAAAAATGCGGAGCAAGCACATTCCATTGATACTTTTCTCTGATTTGAAATTTCTAATAAGTCATAGCTAGAGAATAAGTAATCCACACTCGCCAAAGATTTTGCCAAGCTATCGGTAAAATTCTGGCTCTTAAACTTCTTCACACGCTCATCAAATTGAGTTCGATATCGAGGACTTAGGAAATTAGAAATCGAACTCTGGAACTCATCCATCCCTTGACGATACTTTTCAATGGTCGCTTCTATATTTAAGCAGCGACGCTCAGAACGCAATAACCATCGTGTGAGTCGACGTAACAAACGAACGTACATCATCATGACATTTGTCATATTTTCAGCATCAATCTGTTCTTGAATATCTTGCAATTGCGACCAAATATCATCCATGTTGAGAATGGTGCGAGATATTAAAAATGCATTAACAATCGCAGATATAGGAGCACCTGTTTCATCTTGCAAGCGATAGATAAAAGTAAAGCCCATTTCATTCACAATGAGATTACTGACTTTTGTTGCAATGATTTCTCGTTTCAAAGGATGGGATTGCATCGCATCAATGTAATTTTTTCCTAATGCTGATGGAAAATAATCGACTAAAATATCTTTAAAGATCTGCTCATCTATATCTTTTGTCGATAAAATCGACTCTTTTAATAAGATTTTGCTATAGCAATATAATACCGCTATTTCAGGAATCGATAATCCAACTTTCTTTAATTTTCTTTCTAAAAGCTCATGCTCAGATGGCAAAAATTCAATATGTCTATCAATTTTACCAGCCTTCTCTAAACCATTCAGGTAACGAATATGCATATCAATTTGACGTGCGGATTGGGAGGCCCATAAACTAATTGCTTTGGTTTGCTGTTTATTTTCTTTTAAGACCAATTCAGAGACTTCATCGGTCATTTCAAGAAGGAGTTGATCTCGCTGTTTGAGGGTCAAATCACCGCTTTTCACCAATCCGTCTAATAAAATCTTAATGTTTACTTCTTTATCCGAACAGCTTACGCCGCCTGAGTTATCAATAAAGTCGGTGTAAATACGTCCACCTCGAAGCGCAAATTCAATACGTCCACGCTGAGTAAATCCTAAATTACCGCCCTCTCCCACAACTTTACATTGTAAAGCTTTGGCATTAACACGGATCATGTCATTGGTTCTATCACCAACTTCTAGATTTGTTTCGCCTGTAGCTTTAACAAATGTACCAATTCCCGCACTCCATAATAATTCCACTGGTGAGGTGAGGAGGATTTTAATCAATTCATTCGGTTCTAATCGATCTTGTTCAATACCGAATCGAGCACGTACTTCAGTTGAAATTGGTATAAATTTAGCACTACGACTGAAAACACCACCACCAGAAGAAATGGTTTTAGGATTATAATCCATCCAAGTTGAACGTGGGAGCTCAAACATACGTTTTCTTTCTTTAAAACTCACCGCCGTATCTGGATTCGGATCTAAGAAAATATGCATGTGATTAAAGGCGGCAACCAATTGAATATGTTCTGAAAGTAACATGCCATTGCCGAATACATCTCCTGCCATATCACCAATACCCACAACGGTAAATGCTGTATTTTGAATGTCTTTACCTAAATAATAAAAATGACGTTTTACGGATTCCCAAGCACCCTTGGCGGTAATTCCCATTTTTTTATGGTCGTAACCATTTGAGCCACCCGAAGCAAATGCATCACCCAGCCAGAAATTATATTCTTTAGAAATAGCATTTGAATAATCTGAAAAAGTTGCGGTTCCTTTATCAGCAGCGACGACCAAATACGGATCATTACCATCATAAGGGACAACACGAGCAGGTTTGACGACTTCACCATTGACCAAGTTATCCGTGATATCCAACAAGCCACGTATAAAGGATTGATAACAAAGCACACCCTCAGCAGAAATTTCTTCACGTGTGGTTAGCTTGTCAAGAAGCTTAGGAACGAAACCTCCTTTTGCCCCATTGGGTACAATCACTGCATTTTTAACTTGTTGAGCCTTCATTAAACCTAAAACTTCTGTTCTGAAATCTTCTTTTCGATCCGACCAACGCAACCCACCTCGAGCGACATCGCTACAACGCAGATGCACGGCTTCAAATCGAGGCGAGTAAACAAATATCTCATACTTCGGATAAGGTTTTGGCATACCTGGAATGTTTTTGCTGTTGAACTTAAATGACAAATAAGTTTTTGAATGTCCATCCGCTGTGAGTTGGAAGAAGTTGGTTCGAAGTGTTTCTTGGATTAATGATAAGAACAAGCGAATAATCTTATCCTCATCAAGATTTTCAACTGAATCTAGCTCTTGGTGTATATCTGCAAGTAACATATCCATTGCTTCTTGTCGCTCGTGATGCACATCTGGAAAAAATCTTAATTCAAACAATTTCGCAATCTTTTGAGTAATTTGAACTTGATGTACCAGTGCTGATTCAATGTAATCATGGCTATAAGTCACTCCCAATTGCTTTAAATATTTGGCATAGGCTCTCAACATGCTGACTTGACGCCATGTTAAGCCAGCAGCTAGAACAAGTTTATTAAACCCATCATTCTCAGCCTCACCTGACCAAATCTTTAAAAATGCATCTTGAAAATTCTCACGAATATTATCAATTTCATGTTGAAGAGTATTTGGATAAAAAATGGCAAATTCATTAACCCAACTGACCTGTCCATCATCTAATAACAAACTGAAAGGACGCTCACTGATTGCTCGAAGCCCCATATTTTCAATAATAGGTAATACGTCCGATAGTGGAATGGTTGAATTCTTTTGATAGAACTTGAGTTTAAAATGGCCTTCTACTTCATCCAAAGAACGATAGAAATTCATCTGTAACTTAGCATCTTCCTTCAGTGACTCTAGATATTTAATATCCACAACCGCGGTTCGAGGTGTAAAATAGCTGGTGTATGATGGAGAGAATGCATTTTTATAGCGGTTAAACAGTAAATTACCATGCTCTTCACCGACTGCGTCATACAAATAAGTTTGTAAATCATCTAGCCATGTTCGCCCTACCTCAATCAATTTTTTTTCAATTTTATCCAATATTTTCTGAGTTGGATGTGAAGCGCCTGGTTTTAAATGAATTAAGAAATGAATTCTAGCCAGGATTGATTCAGAAAACATAGTGGAAAAATCGATTGAAGCAACTTGCATGTTTTCTTCAAATATATGCTCAATCGATTTTCTGAAATGGGTATTGTAAAGTTCTTTAGGGACATAAACTAAACAGGAGACATATCTATCAAAAATATCAGAACGAGCAAATAAACGAATACGTTTTCTATCTTGTAGATGAAAAATACCTTGTGTAATTTGTAAAAGTTCTTCATCTGAGCCTTGTATTAAATCATCACGAGGCATGGTTTCTAAAATATTAATTAGAATACGTCCAGCATGTGACCGAGGATCAAGTTTCGATTGCTTTAAAATACGTTGAACCTTTTGCCTTAATAAAGGGATATCTCGAATGTAAGTGAAGTATGCAGCCGAAGTGAATAATCCATATACACGGCGTTCACCAACAACCTCTCCTTTATCATTGAATTGCTTAATTCCAATGTAATCAATACAGGTTTCACGGTGGACTTTTGATTTCAAATCTGACTTTGCAACGATTAAAATTTGTGAGGAAAGAAATAATTTTTGTGCTTCGGAAGGTAACTTTGAAAGTTGTATCGATTGAACTTCTGAGCGACCCTCGCTTAAAATTCCGTAACCTGTACCACGAATAGGCTTTAGGACTTGATGATGTCCTTCTTTTACCATTTCATAGTCACAAACGCCTAAAAAGGTAAAGTGATGGTTTTCTAACCATTTTAAAAATTCTTGTGATTCAAGTATATCTTCTTTATTTATACACTTGGGGTACGAATCCATTTGACCGACGGCTGAAACCAAACGCTCTCGCATCGCCATCCAGTCTTTCACAACAACTTGAGTATCATTAAGTACATTTGATATTTCATTTTGTAATTGTTGCAATGCAGCGGGGTCTGTTTGTCTATCAACGAGAAAAAATATAGGGGCTTCAATTTGATATTCTTTTTTACTGGTATCATCTTTCGATAAAATCGATGTAATTTCATGCTTTGCATTACGAACCAGACGTATTCCACCCATATGGATAACCAAATGTAGCGCTAATCCCATTCGATTGATACACATCCGTAAGCTTTCTACAAGGAATGGCATATCTCTAGTTAAAACTTCGATAACGGTATGCGTACTTTGCCAACCATATCGATCAAAATCGGGATTGTAAATTTTTATTTTAGATTCATCATAATGATTTTTTTCTAACAATGACCAAAAATTTAAAGCAGCACCATATAAATTATCGACTGTCCACGCCTTAATATCATCGGTAGACATTGTACTAAAAAATTGATTGGTAAACTCAGCACAAAGCTTTGCTTCCTTGTTCGGTAACTTTTTAAGAATTTGTTCACAAACTGCGTTCAGTATTTTTTGCTTATCTGAATGCATGGTACTATTCATTATAATTACTCCAATATTGAATTGATTTCTTTATAGATTTGGCTTATTGATAAACCTTTTGTATTAATATAAACCTTTAAACCTGTTTTGGCCCAATTTGCCAATATCATAACATCTTTATTGCGCATACGGATACACCCATGAGAGCCTGGAACGCCTAATGTGACGTCATCTGGGGTGCCATGAATATATATATATCGGTTATAAGAATCGACACCAGGTCCCTGATTTATTCCTGGTTCTAAACCTCTTAATCTTAAAATTCGGGTTAAAATCCAATCACGATTTGGATTCTTTATAGCTATATCTTTAGAGTATAATTCACCAGTCCATTCTCGGCCAACAAAAACTGCATTTTCTGGTTGTGACAAACCAATGATATCGCTAACTTCATGCCAACCACGTGGCGTACATCCACTATTTTCGATTTCACCAACACCATTTTTAGCTGATGAAATTTTATATTCAGACAACGGTTTTCGGTTTTTATAACAGGTCATGGTTTGCTGAGAGATATCAATTAAAATAAGCGGTTCAGATATATCCCAAAACTTATTTAAGCTCATTGATGATCACCGTCTTTATATTAGAAAATTCAAGCATGCCTTCAATAGATAATTCCCTTCCGAATCCTGAATTTTTGATACCACCAAATGGAAAACGAATATCAGAAGTCACAGGTAAATTCACAAAGCATATGCCTGATTCAATCGCATCAGCCATGTTTTTTGCGATTTCTAGTCGATTCGTAAAAATAGACGCTCCTAAGCCATATGATGTTGCATTAGCCAATATCATTNNCATTGCCTCTTCTTCTGTATTAAAGGTAGTAATACAAATAACAGGCCCAAAAATTTCTTCTCTAAAAGCTAATGAATCTTCTGGAACATCTTTAACAATCGTGGGTGGATAGAAGTACCCTGGCATAGAAGGTATTTCACCACCATAAACCAATTTAGCCCCTTCTTGAATAAGTGAATTAATTTGAAGATGTAATTGCGTTCTTAAATCTTCTCTAGCCATGGGCCCATAATTACAATTCGTATCTAACGGATTTCCCATTTTAAATAATGCTATTTCTTTTAAAAGATACTCTAAAAGTTTTGGCTCTATGGAGCTATCGACAATAATTCGTTTGGCCGCGACGCATACCTGGCCAGAATTTCGCATACGAGATTGGATAATCGCTTTTGCAGCTTGTTCTAAATCCGCATCATTTAAAATGATTAAAGGATCATTTCCACCAAGTTCCAAAACAACTTTTTTGAGATATCGACCAGCCTCAGATGCAATTTTTCGACCAACATCTTCACTTCCTGTTAAAGTAACACCACGAACTTTTGGATGTGCAATGACCGACTCAACTTGAGCTGAATTTATCAACAAATGCTTAAATACGTCCTGCGGAAATCCTGCATGATGAAATATTTTTTCAATCAATTGAGCGCATCCTGTGACATTACTTGCATGTTTCAACACAATGGTATTACCCAAAATTATATTCGGAATAATTGAGCGAAATACTTGCCAGAAAGGAAAATTCCAAGGCATTACCGATAAAATCACCCCTATGGGCTGATAAGTCACATAGCTTTCATGAAATTCAGTCTGAATGTGTTTTGGAGCTAGGAAAGCATCAGCGTGTTTTAGATAATACTGACAAAGGGAAATGCACTTTTCAATTTCACTATGACCAAATTTAACGGGTTTACCCATTTCAAGTGCCATTATTTCTGCAGCTTGATTTTGAAAATCCATCAATTGACGAATTAAGCTATTAACAAAATGTTTACGTTTTTCAATGCTCAATTGACACCAATTTAAAAATGCCTGATGAGATTTTTCAAGCTGGATTTGAACCTCTAAATCTGTAATGACCTTATAATCAGCAAGTTTTTTTCCATCATAAGGATTATAGGTTGTAATATTCATAACGCCTCATTATTCATTTCTAGACTTCTTTGTTGTATTCTACAATAATAGCATTAATCCAAATAGTTGATGAGTATAATTATGTATAAAAACAAACAACTCTTATCTTTTTTAGTTTTGAGTACAGCTTTGACCGCTGTACATGCGTTTCCAAAAGGCTGTGAAGTCACTGGATTTTCTTTTAGCAACGGACAACTTATTGTTAATGACTCGGGAAAACAAACTTATTTTCTTGTTCAAAATACGGCTTCGGATGCCATTGAATTTTCACATAATGAAACCAACCCTGATATTTTCATGAGCCCTAAACTTGAAAGCAAGATTGCAGCCAATCAATGGTCAGCATTTGCATCAGATATTCAAAATTTTAACTTCAGTTGTCAAAAAACCGATATGCAAGGCAACAAAACTACGATTAATTGTGCTGATGTTCTTCAATTGTGCCAGTACCCACGCGCACAATTTCCTTTAAGTAATAAAGGTAATTACTGGATATCAACCAATAAAGAAATTTCTCTTGTTATTAAGGAATCGGTATCTAAAGGAATTTATCTAAAATGGTAAAAACTTACTCTTCTATGGTTCCTATTGGAACACCTGCACCTGATTTTTCTCTTGTTGATGTACGTACCCAACAAATTATTCGTTTACATAGTCATGTTGAGCACAGTAAAGGGACGTTAATCATGTTCATCTGTAATCATTGTCCTTATGTAAAATATATTTTACCTGAAATTATCAAATTAACACTTGATTACCAAGACAAACCAATAAGTATCATCGCGATTAATTCTAACAATTATGAGGATTATCCAGAAGATTCACCTTCAAATATGATGCTAACTGCTCAAGAATGGAATTTTTCCTTCCCCTATTTGTTCGATGAAACACAAGAAGTCGCGCATACTTTTCACGCCACATGCACACCTGACTTTTTTCTTTATGATGAGAATCTCCATCTGGTTTATCGCGGACAATTTGATGATTCACGGCCTGGCAATCAAATTACTACAACAGGACAAGATTTAAGACATGCCTTGGATTGTTTACTGACCCGCATGCCGAATCAAATAGAACAAAAACCCAGTATGGGATGCAATATCAAATGGAAAACTTCTTAATTGGTTATTATGTCCCTGAAAGTCATCTAGAAATTACCAAAGTAGCCTTGTTTAAAGCTGGTGCGGGCTTTTTTGGGTTATATGACAAGGCCTGTTGGCAAGTTAAAGGTTCAGGACAATATCGCACTCTTGAGGGCGCAAATCCCTTCCATGGCGTCGCTAATGAAATCTCAATAGTTGAAGAATATAAAGTTGAGATCATGTGCGCTAAGGAACATTTAAAAAACGCAATCGAAGCGTTACTTGCATCTCACCCCTACGAAGTTCCTGCTTATCATGTATTTCCTATTTTAAGCTAAAAAAAACCCAATTATCTTTCGATAAATTGGGTTTTCTTTATTTCTACAAAAGCTTATTTTGCAGATACAACGGTTACTTTCAAATTCGCAACCACATCGCTATGTAAAATTACATCGACGACATAATCACCTATCGAATAAATCGGTCCGTTTGGCATTTGAATTTCACGTTTAGAAACATCAAATCCACGAGCTTTTAATGATTCAAGAATTTCATTGATGCTAACAGAACCGTATAATTTACCTTCATCACTTGATTGTGCTGCAATTTCAAGCGTGATGTCGTTTAATTTTGTTGCTCTTTCTTGTGCTTTTGCAAATGCAACTTCAGCATTTTTTTCTAATTCCGCACGACGCTTTTCAAAAGCAGCGATGTTTTCTGCTGTTGCAAAAACAGCTTTATTTTGTGGAATAAGAAAATTACGGCCATAACCTGGCTTCACATGAATGCAATCACCCAAGTTTCCAAGGTTTCTAACCTTTTCTAATAAAATAACTTGCATAATATATACCCCTTAAAATGTATATTTAACTCGGCTTGCGAGAAAAAGACGAAAATCTATAAAAGAGTCCAATGCGCCTGCTGCAACATATAATGGTATAAACACATAGGGTAATACCATTGCAGCAAGAACTAATACAATTAAACCCAATTGCATACGTTTTTTAGCAAATGTGCTCACAAGGATACTGAGACCCACCGCAAAGAAATAAAACAATACGGATGGCATCATCAGTAGTAAAAACCATTGCTTCGCAGAAACAACCAAACCACATGATCCGATTAATGCTATAAACAAATATCGATTGCCACGTAAACTTAACATTTCTTGTCGAAACCCATTGGAATTAACGAACTGTGATTGAAAAGAACGCGCCATAGTTAGATTGATGAAAGCATTAAAAATCACCATCATCAATTGCATCCCCATCAATAAATGACCGAAAAACGCTGTATTCGATCTCAAATATTGTTCCAAAGCATCAAATGGAATTGGAAGTGGAAGATTTGCAAGCGACTGTTGTGCTTTCAATATAAATACCTGTAACTCGTGGCTAAAAAATTCTGGATAAACCCAGTGAATGGCCAGAGTCACAAGCATCAATATCGAAAGCATCGAAACCCCGGACATGTTCCATGAACGGGTATAATACAAAACAGCAGCTCCAACATAGCTCGGCCAATAGTCATAAAAACTATTTAACCATGCCTGAAATGTCGATATCTCTAAATAATTAACCACTCCATTCACAACAAAATTAGCACACATTAAATTAAACACCGCGGGAATACCATGTCTTAAAATCAAAAGCATGATAAAGAGAACAGATATCCAAGATGTCATGTTAAAACATGACATCAGTAGTGTGATCCCCCAAGCTAGTCTTGGTTGGTTTAACACGTTCATAATGAATTGTTGTATTGGATTGGCCTGGATTTGCATTACCGATGACCGTCACAGTATGGTAATAAAGCTAAAAAGCGTGCATGTTTAATTGCACGAGCCAATTGTCGTTGCATCTTTGCAGGAACACCTGTAATACGGCTAGGAACAATTTTACCAGTTTCAGTAATGTAATTTTTTAATAAATATACATCTTTGTAATCGATTTGAGGTGCTGATTCAGTATTCAATCGAGATGCTTTCTTTCTTCTAAAGTTATTAGACATCATTACTCTCCTTTATTCTCACGGTGTTCTTTGTCTTTACGAATCATTGGTGATTCAGTTGTAATGGCATGATTTTCACGAACAACTAAATGACGTAAAATTGCATCATTAAATTTAATCACATTTTTCAATTCAGCCATTGCCGCATCGTTACACTCAATATTGAATAATAAGTAATGTGCTTTATGAACATCTTGAATAGCGTAAGCTAATTGTTTACGACCCCAATCCTCTTTGCGATGAATTTTACCTTCATGCTTTGCAATAATTCCTTCATATCGCTCAACGATACCTGGAACCTGATCGCTTTGATCGGGATGAATCAAAAAAACTACTTCATAATGTCTCATGAACGTTCCTTATGGTTTAGCCTGCATAGTCAAAATGTCAGGCAAGGTTAAAAAAACATCACATCATAAACAATTACCATTAAAAAATCAATTAATTTCCAGTTTTCTACCCCTGCAATTCTATAAATAATAATGTTAATATATATATTCTGTAGCATCCTTGCTAACGAGGGTATCTTTTGCAAAAAATTATTCATTACGTCAACACAAATCTATTTAGAGATATTTTTATAAAATACCTTTCTCTAGGTATCATTATTTTTTTTATCATTACTGAACTTTTAAATATCACCATTCACCACTTTAAACCAATCTTTTATAAACCACCTAACTTTCTTTGTATTCTTCTTTTAGGCATTGTTCTACCCATCTGTTGTCATTTCTCTGCAAGGTTAAGTCCATTCAAAGAAATGTCGCGTGATTTTACTTTTTTTAGTTTTGCCCTATTGATGGGAACATTAGCCGTCAATGCTTGTCAACTTTCACCATTTCCAACCATCGATCCTTTTTTAGCAAAAATCGAATTTTTACCATTAACCCATTATATGATTTGGCTGAAGTCTCATCCAATTTTTTATCATATTCTGAGCGCAATCTATAACTCATTAAATTTTATTTTAATTATCACGCCATTCATTGCCTATGCTTTAGGTCCAAAAATTTTTTTTTCATTCTGTCGGTTTTTTCTTGTTGGGTGTATGCTTGGATTTAGCATTTATTATTTTTTTCCAAGTTGTGGACCAGCGAGTGTTTATCCACCCCAATATTTTTTGATCGAACAGCATGCTAACCATACGAAATTTTGGGAAATTCATCATGGCATAAAAGCCTCAACTGAAGCAGGCGGTCTTATTGCATTTCCCTCTTTTCATGTTATCTGGGCTTGGAGCTGTATTCGCATATTTTTTGGTTATAAACTTATTTTCGCTGTATATTTGATATGGTTTTTACTAACATGTGTGTCCACCGTCCTTCTAGGATGGCATTACTCTATCGATGTACTAGGAAGTATTTTCTTTATCATCTGCATAGAGTATTTACTTAAAAAAGGAACAATAGATTTATAACTAATTGATTAATATTGATTTTTTAAATCAATTCCGTTATAAGTACTTAAAAATATTAAATACATAAAATAGGCTTTAATGAAAATATTAACCATTCCTCTGGAAGAACACTTCTACATACAGATGGGATCTCAAAAAATTAAGCTCATTACGTTTGCTACGCCTGAGCCCGGAAACATCAAATTTGGAATTGAAGCATCAAGAGATGTAAAAGTACATCGC
>DDPL01000030.1 GCA_002342175.1 Legionellales bacterium UBA2469
AAGCACCTGATAAACCCCAGCGACGTATAACTTTTCGAGATTTTTTGGGAAATCTCTCCGTCAAAATTGCTAAAAATATCAGGTTATCAATTCCTAAAACGACTTCTAAAAGACATAAAATAACAAAATTAAAAATATGTTCTATGATCTCGACCATTTCTTTTCTAATCGACCTTCGTTATAATAGCGTAGTTTATCTATTTATACTCGGGAATATGCCCTTAATCAAATTTTTTAAAAAAATATTACGTCCACAGAATCCAATCGAATTAATTCCTTTGGAAGAATATGCTATTCCACGTAATAAACACCATATCACGAAAGCTGAAATTAATCCGCATGCATTACAGGTCATCAATCATCTGAATCATCATGGATTTGAAGCTTACTTAGTGGGCGGTAGCGTACGCGACTTACTTTTAAGAAAAATTCCCAAAGATTTTGATGTGGCAACCAATGCAACGCCTCCACAAATAAAAAAATTATTTCGAAATGCACGCATTATTGGACGTCGATTTAAACTTGTTCACATTACTTTTAACCGTGAAATTATCGAAGTATCTACTTTTCGTTCAAATGCACCGGATGAACAATTACAAACCAATGCCAAAGGCATGGTCATTCGTGATAATGTCTATGGAACGCTTGAACAAGATGCTTGGAGACGTGATTTTACCATTAATTCACTTTATTATGATGTTCGAAATGGTTCTATAGTTGATTACACGCAAGGTTTTACAGATATCAAACAAAAACAAATTCGTATCATTGGCGAACCTGAATTACGTTATCAAGAAGATCCTGTGCGCATGCTCAGAGCCATTCGGTTTGCTGCAAAACTACATTTTAATATTTGTGAAAGTACGGCGGCTCCAATTTTTGAACATGGTGAATTATTACAACATGTATCTAGCGCACGTTTATTTGATGAAATATCAAAATTATGGCAATGCCAAGAATCTTTAGCGTCCTTTAAATTGATGCAAGAATTTAATATTCTGGAAAAATTATTTCCTTGGACCGCAAAAGCTATCGAAAACCATCATGCGGCACTCAAACTGATTGAAACTGCCTTAGAAAATACTGATAATCGTCTTAAAGACCAAAAACCAACGACTCCTGCGTTTTTATTTGCCATTTTTTTATGGTTCCCTATGCGTCAGTTAGCCTTGCAATTCCAACAGGAAGAAGAGATTCATCCATTAACTGCATTAGAAAAAGCCATGGGCAAAGTGATTGCTGATCAGTGTCAAATCATCGCCATTCCGAAACGATTTACGCAAATTGTCCGTGAAATCTGGCTGTTGCAATTCCGATTTCAAAAACGCATGGGCCACAAACCTTTTCAAATGATGGAGCATGGCCGTTTTCGTGCTGCATATGATTTCTTAGCGCTTCGCGCATTAACTGGCGATGAATCGATGGAACTTGCTGATTGGTGGACAAGATTTCAAGATGCCGATGAAGCCACTCAAGCATCGATGATTAAAGAAGCAAGCCCCAGTTTAGCGAAAAAAAAACGTCGCCGATCTAAAAAACCGAAGAGCGAGGCATGAAATACGCTTTTTTGAGTATTGGCGCCAATCAACAGGATCCAATACGGACGATTCATTTAGCCAATCATAAGATTCAAGCCATCGCAGGGACCTGTATTATTCATGCATCAGAAATTTTCCAAACATTGCCTTTTGGCGTTACACAGCAACCACTTTTTTATAACCAAGTCATGCATATCTGCACCCACATTGATCCTTTTCAACTATTAAGGGCATGCCAACACATTGAGCTCCAGCTTGGAAGAGTGCGCCATCTCCCTTGGGGGCCTCGCGCCATCGACATCGATATATTGGCATATGAAAATTTCACCATTCGACATCCGCGCTTAGTCCTTCCACACCCGCAAATATGGGAACGTTCGTTTATTAACAAAGCGCTAAAACATCATTATCCCAAACATTTTTTAAAAATATAGCATATACTTTACGTATAACCATTATACGAGAATCATCATGTATCGATGCATATTACATGCAACTGACTTGCAAGAAAATCATTTGAATTATTGCGAACAAGCAGTAAAAATTGCCAAAGCTTTTAAGGCCGAACTTTTTTGTCTACATGTGCTTGATATTCCTAATTCTTGGCAGATTGCTCAAGGCCTTGGTTTTGCAGAGAATGAGCCCTTTCCTATTGAAGAAACTCAAGAAATTATGCGTGCACTTGGTCAACAACTTGAGATTCCCAAAGAAAATATGCTTGTAATGCATGGAAATCTAAGACATGCCATCTCTGATTGTATTGAGAATTTACAACCAGAATTGGTTTTAATTGGCTCCCCTTCCAATCAAATTTTACAAGGTGAAATCACTCATTTATCTCATTTTATGGTTGATCATGCCCCTTGTGATGTAATGATTCTTCGTACAAAATAATTTTTAAGGTCAAAATAAAGACATATTTATCAGTGGTTACTTATTTATACTCATTTACAGCCAATATTTTTTTGATATACTTGAGCCCCCAATGGCCAATTGTATTAATATGCGAAAAACCCTTTCAAGTAACAGCTATACTTTCCAATTACATCAACCCCATACTTTAAAAACAGATCACGCATTTAAGCATGACCTGTTTCCTTATATGCATCGATATCAACAAATGGCGAGCCTTTTCATCCATCGCATGATCAAACTCTGGATGCCAACACCTCCACTCGAATCTCATAACTTTGTTGCCGATATTCTCATTGCTTCAAATCAGGTTCAATTTAAACTTCCAACAACTCGATTACCCTTCTCAGAACTTGCACCAGAACATATACAAAAAAAAATTCATCAACACCGCACACAAAACTTAGCAGCTATTGCTTTTTTTAACTACATTTTTAATGTTGATTTTAGTAAAACAAAACTCTATGTCAGTCAAAGCCCCACCACGAAAGACTGGTATTTTGTTCAAGATAATGCCATTTACTTACAAGACTACTTTCGCGAAGTTTTTTGCTATAAAACGGATCAAATCACCAATCAACAATTATGCGCAAATATTCCTGATAATGGTGAAATCCAACGATGTTTTTTTGATACCATTAATTTAAATGATCCATGGATAACAAGCATTTTTGCCCCACTTTCAAGTGAAGACATCAAGTGGTTATGTATGCAGAATTTGTTTGAAGTTCTCATGAGAATATCATTAACTCCTCCAGCGTTGGTTCACCATTTCGTCAACAAATATTTCAATGGCATTCATAAAGAAGATAAAACATATTTTTCAAAATATTTTTTATCCCTTATTCTAATGATAAAAAATAATATTAGACATTTGTGTTCGCCAGAGGAATACCAACATTGGCAATATTTTATAGAAAATCATGGGCATAATGTTTATCTGACTTATATCCAAGAGATTTTCCAAATATCCCAAGTCAATACGGAAATTTCACCCCAACAACTAAAAAATATTTTAGATGGTTTGCATCGAAAAGCTTTTTATCTACATATTCCTAATCTTCTGGATGATTGCAAATTACCTAAAATACAAACATATTCAAAATCCCTTTATATTGGAGCAATGCATTATGTTTTACAAGAAATGCAAATGAACTGGACTACTATTCAATACGATGCAAAACATGTGTTTTGGGAGCATTTGAATCAACTTATTAAGTATCTTCCACAACCGCAGTGCAATATTTTTAAGATTAAATTTCCATTTTTAGACACTTTATTCCTTATCGCTATTAAATTTCATCACAATCAAATCGTAAAATTTATTTTCCAACAAAAAAATATTTTAAAAAATCAAACCCATCCCTATTTTGATCCTGAAAACTATTCATCAAAAATATTAAAAAATGCCTCCACATTGCTCATTGCAATTTATTACCAAAACTCAGTAATATGTCAGTTGTTAAGAGAAAATTTTGTGCGTCTCAATCAAACCGATGAGCTTAAATTTCTAGATTTATTGATGGATGCTTGTTTATCTAATAATATGGCCTCTGCTCAATTTTATTTACAACACTATCCAAATATTTTTAATCATCCCACCATGCAATCCGAAATTCACGATACACTTGCGGCTTCATCTGCAGAAATTCGGGAACTATTTTCTCAAATTCAGGCCCAGTTTCAACAAAATCCAACCATCATCGCTCACCCGCACCCGCGTAGACGACGACACAGTTTCTTTTCTACCATTTCAACATCAGAATCATCTTATGAACTCACGAAACTCGCCCTTTAATTTTGTACATTCATTTGCCATTTCATGTGCGACGTGTATAATAATTCAAAATAATAATCATCATTAAAATCGTGTTTAAGCCTTTTATTTCATACATTTTAGGATGGAAACCCTTTTTTTTAGGGTTGGCATTTCCTTTGGGCTTTGCTCCTATACATATTCCAAGCATTCTTTATCTTTCATTGCTTTTTTTTATTCGCTCAATTTACCAATCGAAATCTTTTTTTAAAGAAGGATTTTTATATGGCCTTGGATTAGCACTCGTCGGTGTTTCATGGATTTACAATAGTATCCATCAATATGGACATCTTCACCCTATTGTTGCATCAATCGCAACACTTTTATTTGTCATATATATGGCCTCATTTTATGCACTATTTACTATCCTTCTTTATTGGTTTCGAAAAAAAACGCCGTCATTGATGCTGCCTTTAATAACAGCAGCAGTTTGGACATTATGTGAATGGATTCGTTCAACACTATTTGGTGGATTTCCATGGCTAATGATTGGTTTTTCAGTCATTGACACACCATTACAAAATCTTCTTCCTTGGTTTGGTCTCTATGCTCCAGGCTTTTTTATGATACTTGGACTTGCTTGTTTTGCGCAATTTGAAAATCGCCTTCTCGCTATCGCCGGCACCCTTATTTTCTTATTTCCACAAACCATGGCTCTACATTTCCCCAAAATAACCCATCCCTCCATTGAAGTTGCGATGATTCAAGGCAATGTCAAAATACAAGACAAATGGAATGAAGATGTATTTTGGAAGCAATACCGTTTTTATTTTTATGAAATCATCTCTTTGCTTAAATCTCAACAAACCATTATTTTACCAGAAGCCGCCATCAGTGTTCCGAGTTCTTTTTTGCATCATGAACTTCAGCTATTAAATAAATTCTCTAAAGAAAAAAATACTGCACTACTGCTCGGCATCCCACAACCATCAACATCAGATCAATGGAATTATCACAATGGAATCTTAGGCTTGGGACGAGCCCAAGGCACTTATTTTAAACAACAGTTGGTACCATTTGGGGAGTACATCCCGCGTGTTTTCCAGCATGTACTCGAATTTCTAAAAGTGCCAATGGTCACAACCATTCCTGGTGACAATATGCAAAAACCTATTCATGTATTTGACCGCCCAATTGCAAGCCTCATTTGCTATGAATTAGCCTATCCTGAACTCCTTCGACAACAGCTGCCAAGCGCACAATGGATTGTTTCACAAAGCGATGATGGCTGGTTTGGCCATTCACTTGCACTGTATCAACATTTACAAATGGCACAAACCTTATCGTTCATGTCCCATCGCGATCAGGTTTTTGTCAATAATAACGGTCTCTCCAGCTTTATTAATTCATCGGGTCATATCATTGCTCAAATCCCTGCATGGCAGCGCAAACACCTTCAAGGCCATATTCATGAACATTTAGAAACGACTCCTTGGATGCACTGGGGTGACCGTCCCATATTATTTTGCGTTTTAAGTATTTTATTTCTATCCTTGTCTTCACAGTTCTTTTTTAGCATTGTGAGAAAGTATAAATCGACTAAACCTGCTATCGCTCAATAAATAAAAAAATACACATCAATTTTTCAAATCCCCTTGCTGCAAGAAGAGAGAGGGAGTATCCTTATCAATTAGGTTCAAATTTGTTTAATATTATGGAATCCAGTTATAACCCAACAACAGTAGAAACCACTGCTCAACAGTACTGGCAAAAAAAAAATTGCTTTCATGTCAATGAAGATCTGAATAAAGAAAAATTCTATGCGCTATGCATGTTCCCTTATCCGAGCGGAACATTACATATGGGACATGTTCGCAATTACACATTAGGCGATGTCATCAGCCGTTACCAACGCGCGTTAGGCAAAAATGTCTTACAACCCATGGGATGGGATGCTTTTGGATTACCTGCAGAAAATGCGGCAATTAAAAATGGCATACATCCTGGCGAATGGACTAAGAAAAATATTGCTCACATGAAAAACCAACTCATGCAACTTGGATTTGCCATTGACTGGCGACGAGAATTCGCAACATGCGATGCTTCATACTTTAAGTGGGAACAATGGTTTTTCTTAAAGCTTCTTGAAAAAGGATTGGTTTATAAAAAGAATTCTATTGTAAACTGGGATCCTGTTGATCAAACCGTTCTTGCAAACGAACAAGTTATTAATGGTCGTGGATGGCGATCAGGTGCGCTGATTGAACACAAAGAAATTTCTCAGTGGTTTTTAAAAATTACTGCTTATGCTGAAGAACTCTTAACTGAATTGGATAATCTTCCCCAATGGCCAGAACAAGTTAAACAAATGCAAAGACATTGGATTGGTCGTTCTGAAGGTGCTGAAGTCAAATTTGCAACCACTCATGAAAAAGTTAAAAATGTGACCATTTACACGACACGCCCCGATACCATTATGGGCGCAACATATTTAGCCATATCTCCAGATCATCCTCTTGCTAAAAAGGTTGCGCAACACCTGCCACAAGTTGCTGATTTTTTAAAAAGTTGCCAGGGTACTAGTGTCGCTGAAGCTGATTTGGCAACCCAAGAAAAACGTGGTGTCGACTCAGGTATCTTTGCAATTCACCCTTTCACCAAACAGCAGATTCCGATTTGGATTGCCAATTTCGTACTCATGAACTATGGAACAGGTGCTGTGATGAGCGTGCCTGCACACGATGAGCGAGATTTCGAATTTGCAACCAAATATCAATTACCCATTCATCAAGTTATCACCGCACCAGAAGCGCATGATTTTAAAAATCACGCATATACAGGTGATGGTGTTTTAATCAATAGTGTTGACTTTAATGGTCTCACCAGTCATGAAGCAAAAAAACAAATCACCAAAGCCATCGAAAAGCAAGGTTTTGGAAAGGGTTCCGTGCAATATCGCCTTCGCGACTGGGGTGTATCACGTCAACGTTACTGGGGCACTCCCATTCCTGTTATCTATTGTGAACATTGCGGCACGGTACCAGTTCCAGAAGAACAACTACCTGTTGAATTGCCTTTGAATGTGGATTTTCAAGGTCATGGATCACCATTGGCCAATTGCTCGGATTTTGTAAATGTATCTTGTCCTAAATGCGGTCACGATGCTCGACGGGAAACAGACACATTTGATACTTTTATCGAATCATCATGGTATTACGCACGTTTTGCCTGTAAGGGACAAACCAGTGCCATGCTTGATGATAGAGCAAAGTACTGGACACCTGTCGACCAATATATTGGTGGTATCGAACATGCAACCATGCACTTATTATATGCTCGCTTCTTCCATAAATTGTTAAGAGATGAAGGTTTAGTGAATTCGAATGAGCCTTTTGTAGGATTGCTTACACAAGGTATGGTTCTTAAAGATGGACACAAAATGTCAAAATCTTTAGGTAATACCGTCGATCCCACCGCTCTAATTGAGCAATATGGTGCAGATACCGCTCGCTTATTTGCAATGTTTGCTGCCCCACCAGAACAATCCTTAGAATGGTCTGACTCTGGAGTTGAAGGAGCGCATCGATTTTTAAGGAAACTTTGGAACTTTGCGCATACGCACCAACAATTGATTCTTGAAATCAATGAAAACATCCAGGATATTGAAGCATTAGATTGGTCGCAAGCGCCTTCTGAATATAAGTCAAAACGACAAAAAATTCATCAACTGTTGCAACAAGTACACCAAGACTATGAGCGTCAGCAATTCAACACCGTTGTTTCTGCTTGCATGAAATTGTTAAATGAACTCAGCGCCATCACAAACATCAATAATGAAATGGATAAAGCATTGGTTTATTCAGGATTCAGTATTTTGTTGAGAATTCTTGCTCCAATTGCTCCCCATATTTGTCATGTTCTATGGGAAAATTTAGGATTTGCAAAAACCATTATTGATGCCCCGTGGCCTAAATGCGATAAAAGTGCTTTAAAAACCGATGATGCTTTNNGCTTTGTTTGTTATTCAAGTAAATGGGAAGAAACGTGGTGAATTGACAGCATCATTAAGTTTATCTGAAGCAGAATTGTTAGAGATTGCAAAACAAGAGATACATTCGTTTTTAAACCTTAAAACGATTGTGAAGTCTATTGTTGTAGGACATCGCCATCTCATCAATTTTGTTATCAAAGAAGGATAATCATGCGATTTATCGTGTTGATGTTATGTGTGATGAGTTTATGTCACTGTGGGTTCCACTTGCGTGGGCTCACAACATTGCCCCCTTCATTCCAGCAGGTATATGTTGTAGCTCCTGCGGATGCTCGACAATTACAAGCAGAAATCGATAATCAATTACAAGCTTATAATGTATCTAAAGCAAAAAATATGTCTAATGCACATTATCAAATTGTCATGGATAACATATTCTTACAGCGACAAATCAGCAACATCAGTTCAAGTACAACCCCTCGACAATACCAATTGCTCTATAACATCAAATACCATGTCATCAACTCTAACGGCGAAAACATTATCCCCAATGGTGTAATTAATACCAACCGTTTGGTTTCTATGAATAATGAACGTTTGTTGGGTTCAAATTATGAACAAGATTTTTTCTTACATGAAATGCAGCAAGAGGCGGCTATTCAGCTGGTTTCGACAATCGGCCATTATTTTCAAAAACATGAAGAAAAATCATGATCATTCGCTATCAACTATCACAACCATTCAAACCTAATCTTCAACATCAAATATTCATTATCAGTTATCAAGATTTAGCGGTATACCAAAACTTAGTTCAAAATATATGCCATTTATTTAACATTCAGGATCATCAATATTTAGATATACTCAAAACTGACGATTGGGTTGGGATACACAATATCACTCAAAACTATAACATATTCCAAGTACCTACTTGTTATGAGCTGACTTTAGAAAAACAAGGTCTTCCCAATAAGTCAACATCGCTTATTCACCCCATGACAGGCGATATATTTGTATTAAAGACACAACAATTTAAAAGTACAACACTGCAAGAGTGGTCAAATCTTCCACAGGTTTCATGGATTCAGGCTTATCAGCCAAGCTTAAAAGATTTATGGAGGTGGTTTTATCAACAGCTCATGACGCAACAGTATCGTGTCGAGTTGAACGTTCAGGAATGGTTTTTACAACAGCAAGGGTTCGATCTCATACGCTGCCAACAAGCATTAGAAAAATGGAAACTGAGCTATCCGACACCTTCTAAAATTCTTTCTATCTCTGATTTACAGGATTTATTTGGTATTCCTCAACAAGATAACTGGCAACCTTTAATCGATGCTTGGTTATCTCATCATACATCATTGATGCATAAGCTATTTGTACAAGCGAAAACAGAACAACTTGATTTAACCTTACTCGCCTGGATAATCGGACGAAATCTTCAAGTTGCCTATGCATTACATGCTGGACATGAAAGTCCATCAACAATCTACCAACAGTACAAAGTATGGCCCAAACTCATTCCCTCTATAGAAAACTGGGCAAAAAAAATATCCCCAGAAACATTGGTTGAGGCTATAAAAAATATTCAACAAGCCGATATTTTTATAAAGACCGGACAGACCTATAAAGCTTGGCACTTCATAGAGAAAATACTGCTATGCACAATATAAAAGCTATTTATGGTGGGGCCTTCGATCCCATTCATAAAGGACATATTCAAACGGCATTAAACATTTGCAAACACTTAAAACTCGAACAGCTCTACTTATTGCCCTGTGGTCAACCCGTTTTTAAAAAAGGGTGTCAGGCATCACCTCAACAACGCTTGGACATGTTACATTTAGCAATAAAAGATTATCCAAACCTCATGATTGATACACGAGAACTTACTAAATTAACCCCCAGTTATACCATTGATACGGTTAAGCAATTACGAAGTGAATCTTCCACCACACAATCCATCCTATTTATTTTGGGACAAGATGCCTTTCAAAATTTCCTTAAATGGCACGATTGGGAAAATATATTAAAGTATTGCCATTTAATGATTCTTCAACGACCTGCAATGAAGATGCCATATGATGCTGATTTAAAAAAATTCATATTAAAACATCTAGCAAAAAATTATTTGAACATACTTAATCAACCCTGCGGGGCCATATATGAGTGGAGTGCTGGGGATTACCCATATTCTTCAACAAATATAAAGGCAGCTCTTCGACAGAAGGAACCGCCTTTTGGAGTGGATGAAATGGTTTTAGAATATATTCTAAAAAATCATCTCTATTCAAATGATTCTTGAATATGAACACCATCTGCTGGTTTTTGTAGGCTCTCAATGCCTTGAACTTCAAATTTCTTTGTTTGCTCAGAGGCAATATTCGAAGATAGATCAGATTTTGGTAGCGCGGCATTCACATCCGTTTTTGGAAGCTCCACTTTCACTGCAGAAGGTCCCTGTTGAATAATATCTTCTGTGTTAATTTCTGGAATCATGGCGACAGCTGCATTTTCAGATGATATGCTCTGCAATTGAGCCAATATTTTTGGAACATATCCACTCATCCATTGAACCGCAGGATTAAAAGCATGGTAGAATTTTGAAGAATTTGCATATTCTTTTTCTGGAAACCCAGAAATTTTTGCGACAACAATAATTAATGTGATGATAAATGCACCACGAACCCAGCCAAATACCATGCCTAGAAGTCTATCGGTTCCACTTAAACCGGAACGTTTCAACAATAAACCAAATAACGCTGTGATTAAGCTTCCTAATATCAAAATAGCAAACATAACGCCGACAAAAGCCAATACCATACGCAATGTATCTTGGGTGACATAGGGTTTTAAAAAGGTTGCCGCTTGTTTTGAATAATGTGCAGCTCCCCAAAATGAAAATATCCAAATACCTAATGCTAAAAGCTCTCGGACAAAACCTCGATATAAACCTGTGATGACTGAAACACCTATGATTGATAAAATGGCAATATCAACCCCGGCTAGATTAAGAACCATAAATTATCCCTTTGTGACAATAATTCCTTGTATTTGTAAATTCTGCGCTAATTGTTTTCTTAATGCAATAGCTTTTAATTTATTCGGTTCATTTCCAACCAAGACCTGATAAAATTTTTTATGGTTCACATAATAATCTCTAAAATGGGCTGAATAGCCTGCTCGATTTAATCTTGAAACTAAAAATTCAGCGTTTTTTCGATGTGAAAATGCGCCTAATTGTATTTCATAGTGCAGGCTGCCATTTCGCTCCTTCGTCATAACTGGCTTTTCTTTTTTAACCATAATAGGTTTCGGTGCAGGAATAGATGGTTTTACACGAGGCTTTAATATCTCTGCTTTTACTGTTACGGTTGGAATATCAATGGCCTTATCCATGGATAATGATGGAACATAACTTGCTTTTTCAAGAGGCATGGCCTGACTTAAATTCACATTAACTTCACGTTCTGCAACTTTAGGTTCTACAATTTTTCCAGGCTTTACTTGATCAAAAACTTGTTGCGCGGTTGGAATATGCATCACAGGCGCCTTGGGTTTAGGAGGCACCTTAAGGTGTAAGGAAAGATTCTCTTCAAAACGTTGATTAGATTTTGCCATTAAACTGGGTAACACAAATGCCAACATCGTCAAAACAACGACACCACCTGTTATTCGATATTTCGCTTGTTCTGGAATTTCAAATGACATTCGTATTCTCCCTTTGTAATAATCGCATAATCTGTTCGACCAGATAAAATGATCCAAACACGACAATTGTATCCTGTGGCTGAGCTGCATCCCTTGCAGCCTTAAAAGCATCAGTTGGCGCATGATACAAGCCAACGGGATGAACTTGGTGCCTCATGATATGTTGCATACCCTCTATGGTCTGACTTCTATCAATGTTAAGTGTACAATTGTACCACAAAGGATTCAGATTGTTAACTATTTTTGCAATTGATTGTGCGTCCTTGTCTTTTAAAATTGAAAAGACTATATGTATTCTACCCCGTTTTGCATAGGGGGCTAGAGTTTTTACTAAATATTTTGCACCGTGAGGATTATGAGAAACGTCAAGTAATAATCGAGGCTCATCAGAAATCCATTGTTGTCGACCTGAAACAATACAATTTTCGACTGCCCACGCGAAATGTGATTCATGAACAGGTAAACGTGAAGATAATATTTTAGCTGCTTGTATGGCTGCGGAAATTGCATGAGGGTGAACATGAGATTCACCATAATCTTGTAATCCATATTCCCAATTGAGGCGATAAAAGTCGATTTTGAATTGTTGTGCTATCGACATCATACTTTGTGGACATGTTGCTTCATCAGCATAAACGACATGTTGATGCGCACGAAATAAGCCTGCCTTTTCATAAGCAATTTCTTCACGTGTTTCACCTAAATAAGCTTGATGATCTAAATCAACATTCGTCACGATAACCAAATCAGCATCAATTATATTGACTGCATCCAAACGTCCCCCCATCCCCACTTCAAGGACTAAAACGTCGACCTTTTGAGTTTTAAAATACATTAATGAGACAAATGTTAAAACCTCAAAATAGGACAATTGCGCACATTCTGGAATGGTATAAAGGTCTTGAAGATATTCCAGAAAACTCACTTCATCAATCATTATCTCATTGATTGCAATCCGTTCTCGTATATCCAGTAAATGAGGGGAGGTAAAAACACCTACTTTAAAACCAGCAGCCTGATAAATATGTCGCAGCGATGCGACAGTGGAGCCTTTTCCATTCGTTCCTGTGATAATTATTACTGGAACTGACCACTCCTGAATACCCAGTTGATGAGCCAAGGCTTTTAACATGCCCATACGTTGTTCATGATATTCAATGTGGCTGACCTGGCCCCAAAAAGATAACTTTTTCTCAATGATATTCGACATTTATTTCAATGTAGTTTCTGTTTTGTTAACTTTGCAATCAGACCCGCTAAAACCTCTCGAAGTTCTCGGCGCTTCACGATGGCATCAATATGTCCATGTTCTAATAAAAACTCACTTCGCTGGAAGCCCTCAGGTAAAATTTGTCGTACCGTTTGTTCAATAACACGAGGGCCAGCAAATCCAATTAATGCATTAGGTTCAGCGATGATGATATCACCAAGCATCGCAAAACTAGCAGAAACACCACCCATGGTCGGATCGGTTAAAACCACAATAAATGGCAGTCCTGTTTCAGAAAATTTCGCAAGGGATGCAGAAGTTTTCGCCATTTGCATTAAAGAAAATAAGCCTTCTTGCATTCGAGCGCCACCACTTGCTGTTACACAAATCAACGCGCGTCCCTCTCGGGTTGCAGCATCAACGCCTCTGACAAACTTCTCACCAACTGTTGCGCCCATAGATCCCCCCATAAATGAGAATTCAAAGGCACTTACAACGACAGGCAACTCATGAATTAATCCCCTCATGACAATTAACGCTTCTTTTTCATTGGTTTGCTTTTGCGCCTGTATAATTCTATCTTTATATTTTTTTGAATCCTTAAATTTCAAACGATCAATCGGTTCTAAATCAGCTGCGATTTCCTCTTGATGATTTTCATCTAATAAAAATGCAATTCTTTGGCGGGCACTAAGGCGATGATGATGTTCGCATTTTGGACATACATGCAGATTTTTATCGAACTCTAAATAATAAATAATCTCCTGACATCCCACACATTTAAACCAAATCCCATCCGGAACATCTTTTTTACGTGCTGTTTGTGGACGTATCTTTTCTGGAAATATTTTTTTAAACCAACTCATAACGACCCATAATTTTTATTTAAAATTTGAATTAATTATATCTCAAACCTTTTCAACTGAACATCCTCGTTCTTAAGTTTTACCAAAATCTGTCGATATAAAAGTTATACCCATCTAATAGGGACGTCAATGAAACTCTTCTCTTCTGGAATGATTCTGTTATTCATGCCCTTTATCAGTTTTGCTCACACTTATTTTGGTGATTCCTTGTGTCAACAATCGGACTATCACTGTATTAAAATCAAATCAGGGCAGTCTTGGGAATCGTTATTTCCTAATGAACAACAACGTGATCTGGTTCAACGTGCCAATCGGATGAATATTCAAGTTCATCCAGGAATGTCCATAGCCGTCCCGAACCATTTAGAAAACTTAAGTATTTACGACATATCACCCTTTCCTCGATTTATTCCAGCCACGAATGAAAAAAGTATCTATGTTGATCAAAAATTACTAGCATGGGGTGCCTATAATGAAGCTGGTGAATTAGTATGGTGGGGGCCTGCATCTGGTGGTTCAGGACATTGTGCGAAAAGCCAGGGCGATTGTCTGACGCCAACCGGAACTTTTAGGGTGATTCGTAAAAGTGACGAGACATGTATCTCAACAGTCTTTCCTGTTCGACCGAATGGAGAAAAAGGTGGTGCTATCATGCCCTATTGTATGCACTTTTGGCGTGGTTATGCGCTCCATGGCAGTGAAGAGGTTCCAGGGTATCTTGCAAGTCATGGTTGTGTGCGCCTTTTTATACAAGACGCTCGATGGCTCAATGAAGAATTTATTGATTTGCCCGGCGCTGGTGGTAAAATTGGAACACGCGTTGTTATAACAGCACGCTAAAAGCCCCTCGAATTCCTTGTCGACTCAGGGTCTTTTTAATTTGTTCCGTTTTTTTTGAACTGTTTAAGGGCCCGACTCGGACAATAAACTGTCCCCGAATTCGGTTGACTTGTACAGATTGATGCGTTATTCGCCGCAATTTTGACTGCATTGCATTTGCTGAAGCTCTTTGCTTAAACGCCCCAGCCTGAATGTAATAATGGCTCTTGTGAGCCTTAACACTTGTTTTTTCAGACACATTTATCGCCGTCAACTCAACATGCGCGGTACCTCTTGGGAATATTCCCAATTTCACCGCAGAACCATATGATAAATCAATAATTCGATTCCGATGAAAGGGACCTCTATCATTCACTTTCACAATAATTTGTCGACCATTATCTAGATTTTTAACTTTGAGATAAGTTGGTAACGGGAGTGTTTTGTGTGCCGCAGTGAGCGCATACATATCATAACGTTCCCCACTCGATGTTCGGCCTTGATGAAATTTAGATGCATACCATGAAGCAATACCCTTTTCATGATATCCCGCAGAACTCCTCATCACACGATAAGTCCTCCCTGCAACACGATAGCTACTGGGATTGCCATATCGACTTAAAGGTTCATCTTGAGGAATAATGGCTTTAAAAAAGGTAGGGATAGGTCCTAAAGGCGCGCTATCTTTTAAATCAGTGTTTTCGACATTAGGCGCAGACGGTTCGGGGGGATAAACGGGGTATTGTTGTGGTCCTTTCACCGTTTGACAACCATTCAAAAAGCACATCAATATTGCAATTAAAACAATCCTTGAAATATATTGCATAAAAAATCTCAAAACGAATATTGATTACTATTTTACACAAACTCAAGTTGGTTGTAAGATCTATGTCTACATTTATAGTTATTTTTTATCCTGGAATTAGGTGCAAAGTGAAAATTTCAAAAACAATTATAATCAAAACAATTTTAGGTCTGCATTTAAGCATGAGTGCTTTTGCAAATGATTTATCGCTCATGGGAATGAATGTAGACACCCCACCAAATCTCAATAAAACACAATTGATAACTCCGGCTCCGCCCCCTGTCTCTGCAAAATCATACATTTTGATTGATGTAAATAGTGGCAAAGTGATTGCTGAAAAAGATAGCAACATGAAAATGCCACCAGCCAGTTTAACTAAAATGATGACGTTGTACGTTGTTTCTAAGGCCTTACATCAAAATCGAATTCATTTAAATGACGAAGTTCGTATCAGCGAAGAAGCCTGGAAAATTGGTGGTTCACGAATGTTTGTCAAGGAAGGACAGCATGTTCCTGTGCAAGAACTATTAAAAGGGATCATTGTTGATTCAGGTAATGATGCTTGTGTGGCGATGGCCGAATACGTTGGCAGTAGTGAGGATGGCTTTACAGACCTTATGAATCAAGAGGCAAAATTACTCGGTATGAACAACAGTCATTTTACTGACAGTACAGGTTTGCCTGATCCAAACCATTACACCTCTGCTCATGACTTAGCCATACTTGGAACGGCTTTGGTGAAAGATTTCCCACAATATTATCACTGGTACAAACAAAAATGGTACACCTATAATGGTATTCGTCAACCCAATCGCAATCGTTTATTATGGAGAGATGATAGTGTTGATGGAATCAAAACGGGACATACCAATGAAGCTGGATTTTGCCTCGTTTCTTCTGCTAAAAAACAAGAAATGCGTTTATTAGCCGTTGTCATGAATGCACCCTCTGATTCCGCACGTGCAAATGACAGTCAACGCCTACTAAATTATGGTTTTCGTTTTTTTGAGACTCATAAACTTTACAATGCGGGTCATAAAATCAATACCATTAGACTGTATAAAGGTAAACAAAATGCCTTAAATGTTGGTGTCATTAATGATCAATATATTACTATTCCAAGTGGACAATATAAACGATTACAATTAACGACAAAAGTTCCTAAAAACCTAAAAGCACCTATAAAAATTGGACAACCAGTTGGTGAATTAATCGTTCAATTAGATCAAAATGTCCTAGAAACTCAGCCCCTCTATGCACTCGAAAATATTGAAGAGGCAGGGATTTTTGGTCGAATGGTCGATGGAGTAAAACTCAGTTGGAATAATCTTTTTCACGGATAAAGTTTAAGCGGGAGTATGCTCCCGCCTTTTTAGAGAGAATTCATAATGCATAAAAAAACTGAATTGTTTCCTGGAAAAGTAGCAATTAAAGTATTTTTTGTAAATGATGATAAGGTTAGAGAAAGCATCATATCGATGGTAAAAAAATATTTTCCAATTGAAGAACAACATATCAAACATAGCCATAGCACACAAAAAAATTATATTGGCTTAACTTTTGATGTTTACGCAGAAACTGAAGAACCTGTTCATCGACTCTACCAGGAATTAAGCCAACATCCTGATATTAAATTGGTGCTCTGATGATTATTATTCGAGAAATGGGACTTCAATCTTACCAAAAAACATTTGAAAAAATGAAAAATTTTACCATCTCTCGAGATGATAAAACTGTTGATGAAATATGGATTTTGCAACATCCTCCTGTTTTTACCCAGGGACAAGCGGGGAAACAAGAACATATTTTTCATCGTGGAGAAATACCTATTATTCAATCCGATAGAGGTGGACAAGTCACCTACCATGGGCCTGGACAATTGGTTGTTTATTTTTTATTGGACTGTCGACGCCTTCATCTCAATATACGTCATTTGGTGAGTGGTATTGAACAACTTGTTGTCGATACCCTTAGCACATTTCAAATTGAAGGGCATTTAAAATGCGGTGCTCCTGGTGTATACGTACAAAATCTAAAAATTGCGTCTTTGGGTTTGCGCATCAAAAATCACTGTAGTTACCATGGGTTAGCACTAAATGTTGACATGGATTTAAAACCATTCAAAGATATCAACCCATGCGGCTATCAGCAATTAGAAATGACGCAAATGATTGACCTAAACCCTCATGCTAATTTTATCACAGTCACAGAAGCATTCAAAAAATGTTTAATGACGTTTATTCATGATGACGGTATTTTTAAGGATAAAACTTCCTCATGCCCTTCTCTATCGACAACATCCTAGATTGGGTGAAAATTCATCCTGAATATGCACTCATGTTCACATTTATTATGGCTTTTGGTGAATCGTTGGCTTTCATTGGAGGCTTTTTACCGGGTACCATGGCTATTGTTGGTATGGGCGTCTTAGCAGGCACAGGTATTATTAGTATTGAGTGGAATTTCTCTATCGCTCTCATTGGTGCCATTTGTGGTGATGTTGCGAGTTTTTGGGTTGGTCATTACTATCAATCTGAATTTAGGAAACTCTATTTTTTTAAAAAATATCCCAAAGTTTTAAAATATGGTGAAGCCTTTTTTGAAAAACATGGCGGAAAAAGTGTTTTTCTTGCGCGATTTTTAAGTCCTATACGTGCGATTGCTCCTGCAATTGCAGGCATGATGGGCATGAAATTTACTCATTTCATCATTGCCAATGTCTTATCGGCGTTTGGATGGTGTGGCCTTTATTTTTTCTCCGGGGTTTTGGTTGGGATGGGCCATCAACATCTACCTTTACATACTCGCCAATTGCTCATCAGTATTGCCATCATCATATTCATTCCCCTTATATTGCTCAAAGCTCCTCGAGCGTTAAAAAAAGGACTCGGAAAATTGCTTGGGAAAAAAATTAACCATTTTTGGGGTAAACTGCACCATCAATACCAACTCATTCAATGGATTACACCTAAAAATCATATTTTTACATTTTTTGATACCGTCTTTGAAGTGATATTCATCCTGTCTCTCATCATCTTATATTTTATTCCCATTACCTATACAGAACTTTTAAAAGATATATGGCCTTATTATCATCCCCAGATTCTTCAACATGTTTTAAATTTAAATCAATTCCCGCATTTCATTGCCATCATGCTTGCCTTTGTGGGATTTTGCGCCCTCACTCAAAATCTTCGATTGTTTTTTAGTATCGCCTTCACTTTATTACTCATATTCGGATTCGGTGTTTTTGTAACAGGAAGAACAGCTCTCTTTTGGATGATGTCCATCGCCTTACAATGGTTGTATTGTCGTATACTCCTGGTCTATAAAACATATTTTTTCTACCCATTGGTATTTGTCATTAGCGTCTCTTGGTTTGCATCCACCATTATCTTATCGTTAAACTTTAAACTTCCTTATTTAACATATTTCTTTTTAAGCATCTTGTGCGCACAATTAGGGTGGATGAATGCAAGAAAAAAAATCATCCCTTCAAAATGGCAAAATATTGGATTATTTATACTTTGGTTAGAAAACTTAATAATATTATTGTTCTAATAGATCTTTTTCGACGCGTTGATAATTATTATTTAAATTGTCTTGTACGATATAAATTGTGGAATTAGCTGAGTTTAAAATGTAATCTTTGGCAAGCTTTCCTTTTAAAAACTGCCAACCTCTCGGTAATTTCAATTGATTTTTAAGTTGCTGGATATCTTTCATGTCCATTGACAAGCCATATAAAACATAATAATTTCCTGCGGCATCTTTTAATTCATAAATTTGACGACCCTGATGAATCTCATAAAGATGTTTTTTGGTGATGGTATATTCAATATAAGGACCATGATTTTTAATGAGCTTATTCCATTCCATTTTAAAGTGACCCACTTGCTGGAACTGTTTTCCCATAATGTTCTTTCTTAAGCCATACGAATTTGGATAAATAATTTTATCAACCATCCAGGTATTAGGGCCCTGCATGTGTACAAAGCTTGCTTTTAAATATCGTTTTAACTTTATTTCATTCAACGACGACCACCAATGATGTGGGCAATCATTGACATTATCTGAATTATAAATGGTAAAATTGGAAAAATCATTTGTAGAAACAATTTCACAATAGCGTTTCCCATATACATCGGTTTGCGTTTCTGCATATACTGAATGTATTAAAATACAAAGCCCAGTTATCAACCACCAGTGATGATGATTAAAAGCCATATTTTTTTCCCAATGGTGGATACAACATATCAAAAATACATCTATCCAATAATCTATCCTATCGATAATCGTTAGAATAAACAACTAAAAATGCTTTTTTTAACCAAATGTTTTCAATGGATAAAGTATCGATTGACATGAAGTTTAAATTCAGGTTTTAATTTAATGATTGACTTGTGATACAATGTTTATTTTATATGCACAAAGAGATATTTTTTATGAAAAAAACCAACAATAACACAATTTTTTGGATTGGTCTTTTCTCATTGTTTTTTTTATGCACACAATATTCAACCTCTTATGCCATGGCACGAAAAACGAATTGGAATTCTGCTATTGATCAAGCAGTTATGAAATATGGCTTGCGTACTGAACCGGAACTCAAAAGATATTTTAAAAAAGCGAACGTGAGTTACCCTCCGCGAGAAATTGCTTTGTTAGCTTTCAAAAAAGAGAAAAATATTGAACTTTGGGCTAAAGATGAAGAAAATAGATGGTATTTTATTCATCATTATCCACTAACGGCCAACAGTGGACAATTAGGTCCTAAGTTAAGAGAACATGATAGACAAATCCCCGAAGGTATTTATCGTCTCACCATGTTTAATCCTTATAGTTCCATGCATTTATCTATGCAAATTAATTATCCTAATCAATTTGATAAATTACATGCCTATCGGGATGGTCGTCAAAAACTTGGGGGGGATATCTTTTTACATGGGAAAAATTTATCTGTCGGCTGTCTTGCGATTGGTGATCATGCAATCGATCAATTGTTTTTACTTGTTCGACGTGTCGGCCTTGCCAATACTCGTGTAGTTATTGCGCCCAATGATTTAAGACTGAGTCAACCCGAAACCAATCGGCTTACTCAACCCAAATGGGTCGATGAACTGTATATAAACATTGCCAAAGAGTTACACCAGTACCCAAAATATAAATATGCTGATAATCGCTTTTAATCACGAACAATAAAGATTCCAGGGATGTTTCTGAAATATCCTTTGTAATCCATGCCATAACCAAAAATAAAATGATTATCGATTTCTAAACCAACAAAGTCGGCCTGTTGTAAACCTTCAGCGGGACGCTCTCTCTTTTTATCCACCAATACAGCTGTGTAAACATCCTTGGCACCTGCTTTTTCAAAATCTTTTTTAATTTCAGCAAGCGTTACACCGCCATCTAAGATGTCATCAACAATCAATACTGTTCGATCTTTAAGATTGGTTCTGGGACGTGCTATCCATTGAAGTTCACCTCCCTGAATTTCACCTTGATAACGCGTGGCATGTACATAATCCATTTCCAAATGAAAATGCAATTTGGTCATGAGTTGTCCCATAGGAACTAAACCACCAGTCATTACACAGACAACAACAGGATTGGTATCACCTAATTTTGTTTCAATTTCTTTAGCCATACGATTCAATTCAGTATTAATATCTTGCTCTGAATACAACAATGACGCTTTTGCATATAAATTTTCAATTTCTTTTAACATAACTCAACCATTATCTTTTGAACCGTGACCTGTAACAGGAAATAAAGCTACTTTATTAGTATTTTTCCCATCCCGAATTTTTGCAATACCTTGTTTGTCAACTTCATCAATTCGATGAACCGACTGAACAGGTACATAAATCCGTTTGACCCCATTGAATTCCAACTTTAATTTTTCTTCTGAAGGATCTACAACCAATGCGGTTTGTTCTCCAAATACAAAATCCTCAACAACAATAAATCCAAACATATCACTTTCAGTAACATGCTTTGCATATATTTCATAGACAGCATCTAAATAAGAAAAGCTAATACGATATATTGTTTTGTCAGTTGCCATCATTCAAACCAATCATACTCAGATAGAAGAAAGATATTATAACCAACCTTACCCCTGATATAAACATATTTTGAAAACTTATTAACAACGGATAGGGCGACTGAGAACCGGATTTTTAATGATATTCAATTCTTGTTTTTGCATCACTAAAAAATAAAATGCCGGCGGATAAACCGGTAATAACTTTGAAAATCTGTCCACCATATCAAAATAAGTCAACAAACGCTCATCTTGAACCGGCGGGATATAATAAAAATATTGCGCATCAATTTGCTGATAACCAAAATACTCTAAAATGGCTTTTAAACGCCAAAATGAACACCCCCCTGGAGATTGATACCATTGTTGCCGTCCCCATAAACGTGACCATCGCCATATACCGATAGGATTCATTCCAATAAAAATTAATAACCCCATCGAAGTTAGTGTTTGATTGAGTTCATAAATCAAACGCCAAGGTTCAAATCCCAAATTCAGAATATATGGTGAAAATATAACATCTAAACTATCTGGCCCAAAGGGTAAATGATACGGATCTCCCTCAATATCTTGATACATATCTTGCGAGGGAGTCATTATCCATTTTTGGGTAGGCTGTAACTGTGGCTTCCATATGTTGTTTCCACATGAGCCAATTTGTAAAAATCGCTGCAAAAAATTTTGATAGGGAATCGATTGCAATAATTCTGATATTGCAATTTCTAAACGATGTCCATGAGGGGTTAAAAACCAGTCATGCATTTGTTGGTATCGGGAAGCAACATCCATATTTCTTCAAAATACACATAAATTGATAAGATTCATCATAATACCAATTTCAAAGACAAGCTATCAATTTTTCCATTTGATATGTTAGTATGCTCTAGCTGGCATAACCAAGGAGCGATTGCCAATGTCCAATTTTGAAATTCTTAACTTTATGGATGATTTATTTGATTTTTGTATCCATCAACGCGTATCCGATTTACATTTCGAGCCCATTGAACAAGGTCTACGCCTTCGTTACCGTCAACACGGTTTAATATACAACTGGCGATATGTCCCGTTTTTTATTTTACAGGCCTGCTTTCAACGATTTAAAGCCTTGGGCGGCTTGGATGTCACACCTCGACGAACACCACAAGATGGACAAATGCTTTGGAAATCTCCTAAAAATGGTCATGAAGTACCTTGTCGTTTAAGCACATGTCCCACCCCATTTGGTGAAAAATTAGCGGTTCGTTTGATGACCCACGAACTTGGAGAACTTACCTTTCGAGCGCTAGGACTTTCTCAAGACCATGAAACACTCATTAAAAATATATGTCGAAATCTAGATGGGCTTCTTTTAGTCACCGGACCCACTGGTAGTGGAAAAACCACGACCCTTTACACGATAATCCATTATCTTCAATCACTTCCTTTGCATATCATTAGCGTTGAAGATCCTATAGAAATTCCATTAAAAAACATCACTCAAATAGAATTATTACCTGCAGTTCATTTTGGTTTCAAGGAATGTTTAAGAACCGTTTTACGCCAAGATCCAGACATCATTATGATTGGTGAAATTCGCGACTCAATTTCTGCAAAACTCGCTATTCAAGCCTCTCAAACGGGACATTTGGTCTTAAGTAGCCTGCATACTCCCAATGGGAGTGGTACATTCCAAAGGCTTCGACATTTAGGCGTTTCTTCATTCGATTTGAAAAATGAAATTCGGTTAATCATTTCACAACGATTAGAACGAATATCTTCTCATCAACGCATTGCGAGATTTCAATTGATGACGGACTTCTCCACATGCACATAATTTACCATTTTATCCCCAAACACATTCGCAACAAAAAATTACAACAGTGGATAGACCAAATTCAATTCTATCTTGCCATGGGTTACTCTTTTACGGAAAGTTTAAAGTACATTTGTCACCCTGCACTGCCTATTCATATCCATCAAGATATTTTATATCAATTGAATCTTGGCAAACCTTTTCAGGAGTGTTTTAAAAAACATCGGCTTTATTTTGA
>DDPL01000079.1 GCA_002342175.1 Legionellales bacterium UBA2469
TTTATTTTTTGGGAGGATTACCACCCCTATCATTCAAAAAACCGATATTGAGGATTATCATTATCTTCTAAATTATGCGCTTAAAGCTTTGAGTCCGGAAATAAAAAAGCATTTGTTTGATATGATGTTACCTCAATTTATGGAGACAATTAAGGGTACTCGAGATGCCAAGGTGCGTTTAGAATATTTAACCGAGGTTATGAATGACCTATTTACTGTGAACCTTGCAATCCAAGGTGAGCAGACTTTAGGATATGGACGTTTTAGTAAAACTCAGAGTGAAATGCTTGCAAATTTACCTGAAGTTAATCGCATATTGGATGATTATAAATCTGTTATTCAGAAATCCTTATGCGCGAAAAAAAAACCAATCAGCAAANNTTAAAAGAAATTCTTTCAGGGCATATCCAAGATATATTTAAAGATAAATTTGATTTCATTTGCCTAATTCGATTGATGAGAATATCACCTCCTCATTATCATCAAGAATTGATTAAACAAATGCATGAATCTATAACTAATGTTTTATCAAGAAGGGGGCTGGATGATTTGATAGAAATTTATTCGCATACAATTCATGAGGTTAATGTCAAACTTGATAGACACATTCGTGATATAAAAATAATTTATTCAAATGAAAAGTTTCATGTCGAACTTCCCAAATCAATTCCCAACCTTTTTATAAAGGATGGGGTTGTATGTTTTGATGATATAAACCTTGAGCAAAGAGATAATCGGCATCGCAAATTGGCTCAATATGAGGTTTTAAAAAATGATTATTTGATGCACGAAAAAAGAAAATTAGTTCATGATATAGAAGATTTTGTTCTATCCGATTTGGGAAAAAATTTAAGTTTTGCTCAACAATTTATAAATTTATTTCCAGAGAGTAAAGCTTTTATAAACGCATGGTTAAGTGAAGGTAATAACATGAGTCCTTGGCTTTTCAAAGATTGGATAGCAAGTCAGGGATTAAATGCATTGAAAATCATACCGATAGTTTTTAACAGTTCACAAACTTTTGAACAATTTCGTTTTATCGAAAAACTTCCCTTGGATATAATGATTTTAAAAGAAAGTTTTATTACAGCACTAGAAAAATACTTTTACGTTGAAAACACTCCCAGCGTATCTTCAAAATGGAGTATATTTTCAAAAAAGAAATCGTCAGGATTTGATGAAAATTTAAGATCGATATATTTGGCATTTATGGAGGACTTATCGAAAGAAAAATCAGCAGAAAAAATCGTCTCAAGCATTCAGGATTTTCATGAAAAATATCCCCAATTTGTTCATGAAAAATTAGGGGAAAATATTCCAGATTCTTTGAAAATATTTTTTCCATCGAAAATAAATTCAGTAACAAAAAAATAAGGATTCATTAAATTGTGAGATTATAATTTCACAAAGCGTTTTTGAAGTTTTCCATCGACCACAATATCTTCTAGAAACATTGCTAGTGGTCGAACCCATACACGAAAATCGCCATTAAGTGCTTGATAAACGACCATCTCTTCTAAAGTTTCGGTATGAATGGCAATATCTAGGACTTTGTATAATTTGCCCTTATAATGTCGATAAGTACCTTTTTCAATATAATGCATTTGTTTTATCGAAATGAATTATACAATCAAATTGATAAGGTAATCGCGTAAAGAAATAATGACTCATGCGTTCACTTTCCGGTCGATAAATTACACCAATGGCGCGCTGCAATCTTTGAATACTCAAGAGATGATCAAGCCTGGGTTTATTTCGAAGTGGTAATATAAAGTTGGGATATTGAAGCTCATGAAATAGGTGCTCATATGAACCATGCAGGCCTGGATTAATGATTTTGGTTTTATGAGGACCATCCCAATCTTGTGCTGCAGTCACAGTCCCTTCATAGGTCGAAAATCCAATTGAATAAGTTTTGAGATGTTGTTCACGAATCAATTGTCCTAAGTTGATTTCACCTTTTTCACTCAATTCAGTCGCTCTGGCATCGCCAAGGTGAGAGTTGTGTGCCCAAATGATAATTTTCGCGGGTTTTTGATGTTTGTTTTGTAAATGCTCTGCTAAACAATGAATGGTTTCAGCCATATGTCTGTCTCGAATATTCCAAGACGAAATATGATCTTGAAACATAGCACGATAATATTCTTCAGCATGCTGAATGAGCCGTGCATTTTGCAATTGGAAAAAGTAATCCGTATCCGAAAATTGAAGAGCGTGGTGTTGTATTTCTGAAAATGCTCTGATCACTTCATTGACACATGATTTTTTAATATGTTGACTGGTGATATATCCATAAGTTTGTGGGTCTACATGTATACAATCAAAACACGCATATTGTTCTTTGGCGATGATGGCAAGCTCTGGATGATGATTTTCAAGGTAAGAAACCAGGGCATGAATTGAACGTTGTAAGCTATATAAGTCCATGCCATAAATACCTACGGTATTGATGGTCGTACTGTTATGTTGCTTCAACCATTCGTAAAAAGGTTTTAAACAGTCATTGGCCCACATCCAGTTTGGAAATCGTTGAAAAGCCTCATAGGCTTTGTGTAATGAAATGTTACCATGAATATATTGATGGAGTGCATGAACATCAGGCCAATCACCTTCTATAGCAATCGCCATGAAGCCTTTTTCTTCAATGAGTCGTTGGCTCAATTGCATGCGAGTTTGATAAAACTCTTGCGTTCCGTGAGAGGCTTCACCCATCAATACAAATTGCGCATCACCAATATCTTCCATCAGTATATCGATGCTTTTTGCATCATCGAATGAAAGAATATGGCGATTGAGCTCATCTATAAACGTCATATTATAGTTCGCCTGAACTCGATAACCATTCTTTACGATCACCTGCACGTTTTTTTGCCAACATCATATCCAGTTGTTGTGCCGTTTCTTTCTCATCTTCCAATGTGAGTTGAACGAGACATCGCGAACTTGGATCCATGGTGGTTTCACGAAGTTGTAGAGGATTCATTTCTCCAAGACCTTTAAAACGTTGAACCTGTAAAGATTTCGTATTTTTCTTACCATGTTTTTCGATGATTTTTTCTTTTTCGGTATCATTTTGTGCATAGTAGACTTGTTGACCAATATCGATTCGGTAAAGAGGTGGCATAGCAACATATACATGGCCTGCAGCAACTAATGGATGAAAATGTTTAAAAAATAAAGCACACAAAAGGGTGGCAATGTGTGCACCATCAGAATCTGCATCTGCGAGAATACAGACTTTACCATATCGTAGACCTTCCGTATTTTTTTGTCCTGGCTCCACACCAATTGCAACCGATATATCCCGAATCTCTTGTGAGTTAAGGATTTGATGTGCATCCACTTCCCAACAGTTTAGAATTTTACCACGTAGCGGTAATATGGCTTGAACATCTTTAAATCGCGCTTGTTTTGCCGATCCACCCGCGGAGTCTCCCTCGACTAAAAATAACTCTGTTTCGCCAACATCTTGTGAAATACAATCGGCAAGTTTTCCAGGTAGTGCAGGACCTTGCACGAGCCGTTTACGCGAGACGGTTTTGGATTGGCGTAAGCGTTTTTGAGCTTGTTCTATGGCAAGTTCGGCAATTTGTTCAGCAACCTGACGTTGTTGGTTTAACCAAAGGCTAAAGGCATCTTTCAGGCAGTTTTGAACCATTGAGGTTACTTGTCGACTACTAAGACGTTCTTTGGTTTGGCCTGCAAACTGCGGATCATGACATTTAACCGATAAAATAAAGTGACAAGATTCCCAAACATCGTCAGCAGTGAGTTTTACCCCCCTAGGAATTAAGTTACGCAGATTACAAAACTCATGTAAAGCGTCAAATAATCCAGCACGCAGTCCATTAACGTGTGTTCCTCCTAGAATGGTTGGAATCAGATTGACATAACTTTCTTGTAACACCGGTTGATGTTCGGGTTGCCAAGTGACTGCCCATGTGACTTGTCCGT
>DDPL01000048.1 GCA_002342175.1 Legionellales bacterium UBA2469
TTGCGGCATCCAATCCATGACGGATTCCACCGGAGCCCCATAATTCCGCATTTAATTTTAAGGGTTGTGCAGATGCCAAAACCTCAGGTGTTGATAAACCCCAATCTGCAAAAGTTTTTGCCGCTTGATATAACATGGGGTAATTCTGTGCTCGCGAACCTTCAATGCGGCCCCAATGTGTTCCGCCACCCCCGCTAACATCAATTGCAAACACACCCATATCGTTTAAGCGTTGTAATGTTGAAGGAGAAAACCCACAGCCTGTTTCTTTGACAACCACGGGTATATCCAAATTTTGAACCAAACGCCTTAATGCATCCCAAGCACCTCTGAAATGAGGGGTCCCTTCAGGTTGTATAACTTCTTGCAGCGGATTGCAGTGTACAATAAAAAAACTTGATTGTATTGAATCCACTAATTTCTGTAATTGCGTGAGCGGTGTTTGAATCAATTGAGCCAAACCAAGATTAGACATCATGACAGTATTTGGAAATTGTTGTCTTAAATGTTTCCACTCGCTTGTGGTATTGTTATCTAATAATTCTCGGCGTTGAGAACCCACGCCCATAGCCCATGATTGATGCTCACATGCTTCCATTAAATGGTGATTAATTCGAGCGGCATGTTCGTGTCCTGCGGTCATCGAACTGACAAAAAAAGGGCTACGCCAATGCGCAAATTGTGATATCACTTGGATATCAATATCTTCAAAGTTTCCATCTGGAATGGCTTCATGTTGAAAGACATATTGATCAAAACGATAGATAGATTCTGCTTGGTGCTTGATGTCCAGCGCCAAATCAATATGATCTTTTTTGCGTTGTTCAAACTGCTTCAAATTTGAATCCATTATCTTCAACTTTAAATAAAAGAGCTATTTTAACAAAAAATGCAAAAAAAAGGATGAATTTTTACATTCATCCTTTGAAAAGGATATGCTTATGCTTGATTACAACGCTTCAGCAACAACTCCTAAACATTCAATACCTGCGCTACCGACATCCTTAATCACATCTAAACATGTACCTAAACCCGACAAAAGACTGGTTAAAGCAGCAGGACATTGACCGAAGGCATTGCCAACAAAACTCAAATCAACAGAAGGAATTTGTGGCGCTGGCAAGCTATTGAAGAAACTCATAATTCCTAAGTTAGGCATTGGTGGACAACACGTCACCGAACAAGAATAATCATGATTTGCAATTTCAAAAGTATTAGAAATTTTCACACCATTGGCACTTATTTCGGTTGAACCCCCTGTACCGAATTGATATCCCCCAATATCATACAAGTGACTTTCTGAGGACATGAATCCACTGCCTGTAATATTGTTTTGCTCATGATGATGGCTCGCAAGGACCCCTAAGACCCCAGAATCATGCGTATGGGACTCTGAAAAATGATTGGTAGATACACTGGTATTATGTGAATGTTGCGAGACATAATCACCTAACTGTACCGATGAAGAGATATCTGTGGACAATGTTGAATTATGCGTACCTACGTTCGCATCAACTGCAGCATATACATTATTTTTCATCATTTTTCCGCCTATAAATTTAACTTGATGTAAAATTATAGCACATTTATTCAATAATAAACAACTCATATTCATCTATGTGTCATAACTCCATAAATATGTCACATGCGTGGAGCCATCATTAGCCCCTTTTTCTTCCCGGTTTTTTGTCATTTGGAATACCTGAAATGTCTTCTAACGTTGGTGATGCAAAAATGCTAAAACGATCTACTCCCAATTTTCCTTTAGACATCGGACGACTGCACATTTCTTGGATTTTGGTTTCTAAAATTTCGGTTAAACCAACCTGCCCTCCAAATTTTTCAGCAAGATTTCTAAAAGGTTTGTTCACATTAAGCGTGGTAATTAAATACGCTCCTAACTCCGCATTGAATTGTCCCTCGTATTTATTCTCAAGCTTTTGTGAAATGGATTGAATATGTTGGGTTCGTTGTTCTTCAGATAAGTTTAACTGCGAAAGAATCCCTGGGTCAGCTTCTTCCCCATTAATGATGGCTTGCCATGCTTTATGTAATTCAGCACAGTTTTTATCATCGATATTGCCAATAAAATGTTCTTGAACCACATCACGTATTTCTTGCAGAATGATATCTTTTGTCAGTAATGTCAGTAATGGATGACCTTGCACAGATTGAAACAATCTTCTTTTTACCCCTGAATAACAACTGGGTTTATCGCCTTGTAAATCATCATACTCTTCTGAACGTCCCGTTGTTGGATTGATACGACTGGCATCCCAGTTATGCGCACGTCCAATATATGCGAGTTCTTTAATAAAGTTCTCAATACGGGTTTCAATGGTATATCCATTTATGGCAGGTTCTGTTTCATCTTTTGCCGCCAAATACAGCAATGAGATAAGTGGTTGATATTCTTCAAAGGTTGACCAAGCACCTTCTGCATTTCGATTCACAAAGTGGGCATCAGTGCTCATCCATCGATTGGGTTTAGATAAATAGCGTAAAGCAGTATGGTCTGGATGTTGGTAATAGCTCTCTAAAGCCCTTTCCCGAGTATCGGCAGATAAGGTGTTGGCAAGACGTTGATATTCATTAAATTCTAAAGGCAATTCAATCACCCGGCCATCACCAGTTTGAACGGCTGCAGGATGAGCATTATAACGTTGCGCAAGTAAATCTTTTAACGCATTCATGATAACAGGTACACCACTTGCTTGGATTGCGGGTTGGTATTTTTTCTCCGCGCATCCTAGAGCTAGTTGTTCGCCTTGCGTTAATGCTGTCATAGAGGACTCTCGGTCTTGAGCAAGCGCACGTAAATCCATACCATTGTGCTGTTCATGCAGATAAAAATTATTTGCTTGTGCCAAATCTCGAACCACGGGGATATTCAGAAGTATAAGGGCTGCTTCTTGATTGTTGAGTGACATCGCCAGACGAAGGAGCTCATTCGATTGATTTGGGGTCACTTCTTGATGAACCAATGCTTTCAAAGAAGGGATGCTAAGCAATAGATTAAGTTTTTCTAAAGATTCAGGGGTTTGTTGTCGAATGAGATGTCTCATCATATAAAAATATAATTTGGCTTGCTCACTATCTGCAATATCAAAAACTTCATTGGGGTGAGTTGCATGAAAGGCATCCATTTCTTGAGTTAAATGTGTCAATCGAGGATTCATAAACGCTTGTACACAAAAACCGTATTCGCGAACGTGCATTTCCGCATAGGCAAATACCGCAGGGAAGTTTAAAAGGCTATCTGTTACGTCAAGATGACCTTTTGAAGCCGCCCCTCGAAATGCACCAAAAAAATCTGAGCACACCATTTCTTGCACTTTGTCTGGCGCAAGCTCCATAAGCCTTTCCATCAC
>DDPL01000072.1:0-21153 GCA_002342175.1 Legionellales bacterium UBA2469
CCGGTTTCATAAACAAGGACACACCTTTTGAAATCGTGTTGTTTTATCTTTTCAAAAAGATCTTGTCGCGAATGAACCTTGAGGTGGGGAAAAAAATGGGGGATTTTTTCAAGAAGGTCGTGACAGACATGGACTTCAAAGTTTGAGCAGCAAATATTAGCTAAATTCAGCATGATCATTAAATCGCCAAGCCCTTTTGAAGGAATAATTAAAATTTTTTCCATAGATCTCTTGAGGTGTTCTGTATTAATTTTATGAAATTTTAGAATTTAGCCACTTCTTTTTTTTGTTTTTTGTTAAAATCTAAAAGCAAAATTTTTTTGAGAATTTATGAAAAAAATATCTTTCTTATCTCTTGTATTATTAATAGTAGCAGCTATTGATAGTATTAGAAATCTACCGGCTACGGCTGTTTTTGGTAGCTCTTTAATTTTCTTTTTTATTTTTGCAGCCCTCATTTTTTTAATCCCAGTGGCATTGGTTGCTGCTGAACTCTCCACCCTATGGGATGATGAGGAAACTGGTATATATGCCTGGGTTAAGCGTGCTTTTGGTAAAAAAATTGCATTCATGTCCATCTGGTTACAATGGATAAATACCCTCGTCTGGTATCCCACCATTTTACTTTTTATTTCAAGCACCTTGGCCTATTTAATTGACCCTCAAATGGCATCACATCCTTTATTTGCGACCACAAGCACCATCATTATTTTCTGGTCCCTTACCTTACTTGGGCTTTTTGGATTAAAAGCATCTTCAAAAATTGCGAGCATCTGCGCCATTTTCGGGATGATTTTACCCATGGGTGTGGTCATATTACTTGGATTTTTATGGTTAGCTTTCGGACATCCTTCAGCAATTTCTTTAGATATTGCTCATCTTATCCCTGCTATAGGTAAACAAGACTCTTGGATATCCTTAACCGCTATCATGACCTCATTTCTAGGTATGGAACTTGCAGCTGTTCATGTACGACAAATCAATAATCCTCAAAAAACATTTCCGAAAGCGATGTTTTATTCCATTATTTTAATATTACTCACCATGATTTTTGGCTCTCTTGCCATTGCCGTGGTATTGCCCCGTTCTGAAATCAATTTGGTTTTGGGTGTACTCCAGATTTGTACCACCTTCCTGCACTACCATCATTTGGATTTATTCATGCCAATTCTAGTGATTCTGATTTTTATTGGTAGCACAGGTAGCATGATCAACTGGATTTTAGCACCAGCCAAAGGCATGTCTTATGCCGCACAGGATGGGTTTATTCCCCATTGGTTGGCCAAAACCAATGCCGATGGCATTCCAACGCATTTGCTATTGGTTCAAGCTGGCATTGTGACGCTGTTGTGTTTAAGTTTTCAGTTATTACCCAGCATCAATGCGATTTACTGGTTTTTTACAGCCTTAAGCACTGAGCTTTATATGTTAATGTATGTATTGATGTTTATCGCAGCCATTCAGATTAAAAGAAAATATGCCAAGAACATCCGTGCATTTGCCATCCCTGGCAAAAAAATTGGTTACTACACCACTTGTATCGTGGGTTTATTGGGCTGTTTAATTACCCTCTGGATTGGATTTTTTCCACCACAAGAAGCGCTTTCCCTACCGCACCCTGAATGCTATCAATACTATTTTGGCTTAGGTTTATTACTCATGACCACCCCTGCTTTATTGGGCTATGGCTATTATCACCTAAAATCCAAAAAATAGTTTAAAAAAAGCGCTAAATCTCCGATTGCAAGCTTGGGATTGGTCTATACTCATAGTAGACCCCCATTAAGTGTTTGCAATCATGACTGCAAATGAACAAGAAGGTATTGAATTAACTGAACTTAAAATCTCAGAGCTTAAGCAGACGACAGTCGAGCCTAAAAATATTTCTGAGGAAATTAAAAAGCAAACAATAGATCTTGAAAAGACATTCAAAGAACTTAATACACTCCAAGAGAAGAATCTTAAGATAGACCAGGAATTATTCCTGGCTGAAGTTGCCTTAAAAGAAGCCCAAAAAGCAGCGGAAAACACTATTCGGTCTTTAGTGGGTGGTCGCTCCATTGAACTGTCCCCAGACGAAAAAAAAGCCACCAATGAAATAGATGGCTTGAAGTCAGCGAAAGCGCCCCTTTTAGAACAGATTCAAGCTCATCAAAAGGCAATAGAGGACGGCGTTGCAAATCTAGAGGGTTTGATGACACGAAAAATTGAGCTCTCCGCAAATGAAATCAAAGAGTTAACTGGGAGCAATTCGGATTTAAGCAGCAGTATTGAGTCACTTAAAGGTGAAATTTCTAACAATACACAACAAATAGAACAACAACAGATGCAAATCAATGACACAGAAGCAAAGATTCAAAGATATCAAGAAACCAAATCGAAATTACAGCTTGCATTAAACACGCTCGATACAGAACTTGAAACAAAGCTAAGGGATGCTGCTGAGATTAAAGATAAAGCAATTGAAACGGCCAAAAAGAAGTTTGATGAAGCGTTTGAGAGTGAAGTAAATAAAAATTTTAACGCAGGCATCAAAAAAATTCATAAAAATTATAATGATAAAATAGCAAGTATTGAACAGAATCCCGAACTTAACCCAAAAGACAAATTAATACAATTACGTGAAGCTAAATTAGATGCCGATAATGATTTGAATACGCTAAATTTAGAAACCAAAGAAAAATTAAACGAATTAAGAGTCGCTTATAAAAATGACATTAAAAGCGCATACGAAACCTTCGGTAATGAATTCAGCGCTGCTAAAGGTGCGCACTTTAAGGCTGTTGAAAACATCAACAAACAAATCGAAGAAAACGAAAAACAATTTCCTTTCTTACCCTCTGAAGTCGTCAGTCCAACAATACTTCAGAAAAAAACCCTTGAAAATATTGGATTAAGCATTCAAAAACATCAAAATGAGTTGGAAACTTTGTCAGCTCAAATTATGGAAAGTTCAAAAGATTTAGCATTTTTCATAGAAATCCAAGAAGCTAAAGAGGAAGTTGCCAAGCAACAAATTGAACAACAACAAGCCATCATCGAAAGGCTTGAAGAAAAAAATACCAATCTCCAAACAGATTTGGACCTTGCAAACAAAACAAACAGTGCAAATTCGGAATTGATTAAGGATTTAAGTTCACAAAATGATGAATTAAAAAACCAAATTGAACTTGAAAAAAATGCAAAAGTTGAGCTTCAACATAAATTAGATGACGCCTTAAAAACAATTAACTCTCTCAATGAAAAATTGGGGCAATTAAGCAAGACAAATAAGGAACTAAATGACATTTTGATTGAGCAGAAAGCACGTATAGAATCACAAAATAACGAGATTCAAAATCTTCAAGGAGAACTTACAACTGCAAATGGAAAAATTTCTAACTTAGAATCTTCAGTTACTAATTTAAAATCACAATTAGAATTATCAAAAAAAACCATCGAAGCGTTAACTGAAGAAAATGATAAGTTAAACTCCAATTTGAACGAATCTCAAGAACAACTTAAAAATATACAAAAAAAACTTGATCAAATACCCAAAAATACCATTGAGAGCGCCGCAAAAGTTTTAAGTGAACATTTCTCACAACAAGATCCAAACACATATAATGTAGATATAGAGAATCTGAAAAATCCAACTATCGAAATTCTATCGAGGATCATTGAAAAGTATAATAATTTATCTTTTCCAGATGATCCCTTGATAAAATCCATACAAGATAACCTCAAAATTCAAGGTGAAATTAAAGATATCCTTGCAGAAAAAGAAGAAGTCGGAAATAAGTTAAAAAAATCTCAACTAGAATCAAACGAGTTATCACGTCGCATTGGTGAACAAAATACCGATATAGCATCCCTTAAAGAAACAAACAATAACCTAGATAAAAAAATTTCAGATTTAAGCAAAGTCAATGGAGAGCTGATAGTCGCAAAAAATGTAAATGAATTGACAATTGAACTTCAATTAGAGCGAATTGTTCAACTTGAGGAATCTCTCTCAGAAGAGCGAAGAAGTGCCGCAACTATTAAAAATGATTTGATTAGTGCGCAATCACAAATAGGTGATATCCAAAGCGAGTTAATCAATAGCAAAGAATCAATTGTAGACCTGAAAGGTCAAGTAAATGCGATAACCCTCGAGAATAAGCGTCTTACACTTGCATTGGATGAACAACAAAAGGAACTAGATGGCTTAAAAAATGACAAAGAAACGATAAGTGATAAAATCGAAAAATTAATTCTAGAACAAACCACTCTTAAACCCCAAATTGCACAAGGAAATGAGAAAATAAAAGAACTACAAGAAATCGATGCACTGACTGAGCCTCAACCAAAAGACTTAACATTGCTACAAGAACAAATAAAAATCTTAGAGGGTCGCTATAATGAAAATCAAAATGCATTAACAGAGGCGACCGAAAAACTTGTGGAATATACCGGTCAAATCGAAGACCTAGCGAATACAATTTCAAAAGGGGAAGCAGAAAAGGCAAGGCTCGCATCCACTTCAAACGAACTCGAAACCCAGAATGATTCGATATCTCAACACTTAAACAAACTTTTAGAATTAACCAATAAGTTGAACATGAAGCTTTTTCATGTTGAACTGAATCAAAATACATCCCCGAGTCCTTCGAGTGAAAATACCACAATCAATATACCTACGGATGAAGATGTTGCAAAAGTTTATCAAAGTGGCATTCAACTCAAACACAAAGACTCAGGATTATCCTATACATTTAAAATTGAAGAAAATAGCGGTATTCCCCAGACCATCCTTGACCCGTCAAAAAGTGATACACCCCTGGATAAAGAAAAAACTGCAAAATGTATCATGAATATGATTAATAATGTTTTGGCCAATGGCAACGAAGTGAATATCAAAACACCTGATCCGTTTATTGCAGCCATCGCTCGTGATTATCTCGATTGTCTTCAAAAGGAGATGAATTTAACGATTAAAAACACTGTTGAATTCACTGGCGGGCCTACTCAGTCACAAGAAAAGTTCGAAACATTTATGCCTCAAAGGCTAGACATTCCAGAAAATAATGACATGCTGAATGCCATCAAAGAGCAAAACCCTACTCAAGATGCTCGAAAAATATCAACACTCAATGAAAGTCAGAATCCTTTACAGCCAAATACTGAACCTAAAAACAACAATACATCAAATGATCCTAAACAAGATAATATTAATTCGCTCAGCCGCTAATCAATGGTTTCCAGTTGTTTTAAAAGCCTTGGTTTGAGTTGGTCAAATCCTTTATTGCTCATCATCACAATCGCATCTTGTGCTTGTAAATCTTTGGAAATGCGTTGCACCAAATCCTCAACGTTCGCACAAATATGCACGCGACATGGCCATCGTTTGGCGTGTTCTTCCACATTGAAATGCTCTGAACGGACAACATATAAGTCATCTACAAATGATAAGGCTTGGGGCATTTGATCTAAATGATGTCCCCCTCGCATCGAGTTCGAACCAAACTCTAAAATCGCAAGCAAACGTTGATGCTTTCCAGAAGCTTTAATTGCCTGTGTGGTTTTTTGAATCGCCGTTGGATGATGCGCAAAATCATCATAAACCATGAAATTTGGATGTTTCATACAAATTTCCATTCGACGTTTAACCGGTTGATAAGTCGATAATATCTCACCCGATGTTGCGAATGACACTCCCAAACGTTCACATGCAAGCATCGCTGCCACGGCATTTTCCACGTTGTGACGTCCTAAAAGCGGCCATTTCACCTCTATACCACCAATTGAAAAAGAAGAACCATCCACTGCACAGTATTCAATCTGAACATCCGCGTCACTTTCATAGCCCCAGCATACAGTTGGCGTATAAATGCCTAAATGCTGCGCACCATCTAAGCCCTTGTCTTGCGCCGGACGAATCACCCAGCCTTTTTCTGGCACGCTACGTAATAAATAATGAAACTGTAACTGAATCGCTTCTAACGAGGCATAAATATCAGCATGATCAAACTCTAAATTGTGCATAACCACCCCTTCAGGACGGTAATGCAAAAACTTCGGCCGTTTATCAAAAAAAGCCGTATCGTACTCATCTGCTTCAATCACAAACCATTCGCCATCATCTAATTTTGCATTGGTCGGTAATGCTTGCGGAACCCCACCCAATAAATAACTTGGGCGCAGACCCGCTTGGGTTAAAATATAAGCAATCATGGTACTGGTTGATGTTTTACCATGGGTACCTGCAATCGCTAAAACCTTTTTATCTTTTAAAATCTCTCGCGCCAACCACTCTGGGCCAGAGGTATAACGCTTATGGGCATTCAACAAGACTTCAACGACTCCAAGCCCTCGCTTCATGGCATTGCCCACAACGACCTCATCGGCTTGGAGCATCAAAGAAGTATCTTCATAACCTTCCAAGTATTCAATTTGGTGTTTTTCTAATACATCACTAATGGGTGGATAGCATTGAGCATCGTTTCCTGTCACGCGGTACCCTTTTGCCTTGGCTAAAATTGCCAACGCACTCATAAATGTCCCACCAATCCCTAAAATGTGGATATGCATCTCATTACCCCATATGAAACAATTGTTTAATCGCCAATATCAATAAAAAGTTAATGCCAATCCATCCTAGATACAATAGACCCACTTGAAAAATAGGCTTTTCAATAAACGTTTTCAGCAACTGTACTGAAAAGCTAACCTGCCAGATGGAAAACAATAACCCAAAGAAAATACTGATATACATCATTATCGAGGTTAAAGCAGCGACCCCTCCAATGACTTTAATGGCCACAATCAATAACATAAACAACAAAGCCATGCCATCTAAGAAAAATAACATCATCAGCCAATTGGTCATGATGATAATTGCAAATTTTTGCTTATTAAAAACCCATAAAATAAACTGCAAATAAGCCCAAAACAATAGCACCTGCACCAAAGGAAATATCAATCCCTCTAGTAAGGAACCGGGTTTATCCTGAATGCCTAAAGCCAAGCCCATTTGTAATGCGGTTATTCCTAACGATAATAGAAAAGCCACCCCAAGCATAATTAATGAATTGGGTGTGTCTTTGGGGGTTCGTTTAAAACAGAGCACTTGCCAATAGGTGAAAAAAACTTGATATAAAAATTGAAGCATGTCTATTTCTTCCTCTCAATACCCACTTGCTGAACCACAGGCTCTTGCCATGGACCGGTTATTTTATAAGTGTATGCACTGATTTTTTGCATACCCTGATTCAAAACACTACTTGCAGCCCAAGTTGCAACGCCTGCAATAGGCCCCCCCGCAATGGTTGCGACCACAGGCAAACTCGCCGTGATATAGGGGAAAACTTGCAATTGTAAATCATACCATCTATCGACAACATTTAAATCCCCTTGCATTTTAACATTTGCGACAGGGCCATCGAGCTCTGCGTTTTCAGTATGCAAGAGTCCATCATGCAACACAAAATGACCTTTGAAAATATCATAAGTAAATCCAGTGGTTGCTAAATCACTAAAATCCAGTTGTAAACGTCTAGGCAAGGTTTGTAAACTTAAAATACTTAATAATTTACCTAACCCAATTTTTTGTTCAGTCTGCCTATCCAAATGAGTGATATTTCCTTTTTTCAATCGTACTTCCACTTCACCCTCTAAATTTTTTAGCGTGGATTGATTTAAACTCTCATGCCAATGTCCCTCAAAATCAATGCTTCCACCTTTGGCGTCGGCAACTGGCGTGATACGCAAAGTCTCGAGTGTTTTAGACAATCGTGTAATCATCAACTGTCCGCTAAAATCGGTTTGGAACCGCTGCAACTGATGCTGAATGTATTGCCCATGAATCAACAAATCATAATTAGGGGACGTGAGTTTGAGTTGCTCTAAATCCCAATGTGTTTTTTGATTTTTGGCCTGCACCACCAACTGTCCAAGCGTCATATTGTCCCAACGAAAATCATCGACTTGGATATTTAAATTTGGCATGTTTTTAACTTCCCACGCAGGCTGGTTTGCATAACTATCGGTTTTGACCTGAGTAGGGTCAACCCATACGCGTTGCAGTTTTCCCTCAATCAAATCTTGGTGTGGTGTGTAATATAAATCCCCAGCCCAATTCGGTTGCTCGGTGTAAAAATGCCAACGTTTATCTTTCAAATCCAAATCCCAAGACTCTTTAAAATATTTGAAATGCATTTTTAACCAATCATCGGCGGTATAAATCATATCCACTTCCATGGGTTGTCTGCTATTTTTGGTTTTTCCCCAAGGACTGGGTAAATCCAAGTTCACGCCATTCAGGGTGCTTTTCCAGACCATATGCCAGTCGTTTTGATCTCCCCTTGGCAATTGAATATTGNNTTGCCATCGACAGGTAAATGACCGGTCACATATGGGATATTTTGTAAATTCCAAGCTTTCTTCAATTCAGCAACACCAATGCCACCTCGAAATTTAAATGATGTTTGATGCGTCGCTTTTTGATGCTCGACGTTCATCACCAAATGGTCAGTCCCAATGTGTCCAGTAAAAGCGCCACCTGTCACACCATCTTCATTAAAAATCAAATGCCCTTGCACATTAGAAATGCGTAAGGGATTGGTAAATAGATGTAAATCTAAAGTCTGCTCATCAAATTTAACTTGTCCCGAGACATAAACATCTTCACGTTCTTTATATAAAGGGATATCCAGTTTAAGATCTAAANNCATCATCTGCCACCCTTTGGCTTTATCCTTTAATGGAGTATCAATTAAATAACTCACCATCAGATTGGCAGGTGCAGAAAGTTGTCCGTGAATCAACAACAGTTCTTTATTTAACCCCATATCCGGTGCGCGAAGCCGCAATCCGGCTATTGGCAATTTCGGCCCCAATTGTCCTTTATCGATATGCGCTTCTAACTCACGTCCATGCACCACCAATCGTCCGTCAATGTTTTTGGCAACTGGCCATCCAGGCGCAAATATCAAGTCGGTACCATACAAATAGCCATTAACAGTCAATTCCCCATTGCGGTGTTCAAAGGGAAACTCATCCCAGGGACCATTAATCACCCATTGCCCACTAGACTTGGTTATTTTTTTTACGTCATGTTGTAACCATTGTCGAAAACCCGATGGCGGTAGGATGGCTGGCAAATATTTTTGCCATTGTTCGACATGTTCCATGGCCCAAGTGCCCTGCAAACGCAAATTGGCTTGATGCGGATTCGTTGGCTCATCCACTTCACCATGCACGGTCATGGCAAAATCAGGGCGGGTTAATACCAAACGTTCAATCGCCCACTCGGTCATATCATTTTGTTGATGCGCATCAATCACGGCATGTAATTTATCAAATTGGATAGCTGGTAGATGTGCTGGGAACACCTTCATACCCTGACTAGATAACTCTAAATGGGTATTGCGTGGCTCCCAACTGACGACCCCATTAAGACCACTTACCCCAGGATAATGGCCCTGATTTGGCCACGACAATTCTTCAAACTGCGTTAAAACATAATCCAATTTCTGATGTTGAATATTCATTTGTAGTTCATGTAATCGACCTTTTGCATGCCAGTTGAAAGGGATTTGATAATTTTTAGGTATCACCTGATTGAACTGTTTCAACAATACCAATGGCATTTGTTCTAGGTACAAATGATAAACATCTTTTTCATCCAAATGGTATACCAAGATTTTATCATCAATCAGCACACGTCCATGATAATTTAAGTTCAAGCCATCTAAAGCCAATTCCCAACCTGCTGCTGTTTTTTTCCAAAGACTATTGGCCTTAATTGTTGCTATTTGAATCATTTTTCCGGATAAAGGCCAATAAAATCCTAAATTATCAAATGAAAATTGCGAATGGATCATAGAAACCCCATGGTCATCCCAATCAAGCCAAGCATGCACATGCGCTATACCACTTAAATCTTTGACTTTTAGATGGTCACAAAGCTCTCGATACCATGGCAAAGCTTTAAGAGATAATTTATCCGTTTCAAAAAACAAGCGTCCTTTCTGTGGAAACTGCAAGTTCGACAATAAGGGCATATTGACTCGCATGCGAACCACCTGTTGATTGGCTAGTTTTGCCTCAATCGACCAATGATAATGTCCTTCGCGTTTTTGTGCTAAGAATTGAACTTGATGAAAATCAAAAGGAGCTGCGGACTGAGGTTGTACATGCAATCGAATATTTTTAAGAATCACCTTCTTAGGCATGAATGACAAAACCCCACTCACCCATTTTAATTTTGCATCGTCGGAGGCTTCTTCAGGAGTTAGAGATGCTTGTAAAAATTTGGTTTGTAGGATTGACCATTGTTGTTGCTCCTGCACTAGATTTAATCGCATGCCATCGATATACAACATGCCTGGATGGATATGCCAATACAACAAGGAACGTAGGACGTCAAAACCAATCCAACACTCATCAAACATCAAGGGCGGACGATTGTCAGTGGGTATCACCTTTAACTGTTTGAGTTTTAAGACGGGATATAAGCCATACCAACTGGTTTCAATATCTTGAACCTGAACACGATGCCCAATGGTTTGATTAAGATAAGCAATTATGCCGGGTTGATACATTTTAGCCCATGGCGTTAATGCCACAAAGCTCGATACCAGGGCAGCGTAAATAATAACCAAAACCATCAAAGGCATCATCAATCGGTGGAGAAAATGAATCATCCCCGAAAAAATAAAGTGACCGATTTTTGAGATGGTTTCGCTCATAGATGAATAACGTCTGTATTTTTAGGCGGTTTAAATTCAAATATACTTGCAGGCAGTGGTCCGTTTGTTTTGATCTGTCGCAATTTGACCACGCTATATTGCCCCAATTGATCCCAAAATTCGATACGGGATAATTTATCCTTTTCAAAAGCAAGGACAACTTTGGTAAATGGTGTTTTTTCTGTTTTGGCTTTTAATAAAAAAACCGTCGAGAGCGAAGCTTGTTGCAATGTTACCTTATATCGTTGAATCCAGAAATTGGGTTGATCACTTAAAAATAAACCTGCCGATCCTGAAATACCTTGATTGGCATCACGAACGGTTGCTTGTTTCAGTCCCGGCTCATAAACCCATACTTTTTGGCCATTGGAAATAAATTCTTGTTTTTGCGGTTTTTGAATGCTCCAACGAACCTGTCCTGGACGCTTGAGAACAAAATGTCCTTGATGGATTGCAATCAATCGACCATTCATGAAAATCGATTGTTCAAAATTTGCATCCATCGTGTGAATGTCATTGAATTTCTGAATTAATAAATTGTGCGGTGCGAGCGCATAACTCATACTGGCAAACCACATCCAACATAAAAACTTCAATATTCTCATTGCCTTTTAACCTTGTTCTGGAATTAAAACTTCGCGCACACCACCCTCCAGTGGCCCTAAAATACCCACTCGTTCCATTTCTTCAATGAGACGTGCTGATCGATTATACCCTATTTTAAATCGACGCTGTACCGAAGAAATGCTTGCTTTACGATTTTGAACCACAAATTCAACCACTTGATCGTATAACGGATCACTATCTTCAGCAGCTTCTTGACCCTCAACCGCTCCCTCATTGAAATCGACACTCATCTGCGTAATGGCTTCAATATAATTGGGCTTGCCCCGTTGACGCCAATCATCGGCCACTCGGTGAACTTCATTGTCATCGACAAACGCACCATGAACTCTTAATGGTGCCCCAGTTCCAGGCGCTAAAAACAACATGTCACCATACCCTAACAGCTGCTCGGCCCCTTGTTGATCTAAAATGGTGCGCGAATCAATTTTCGATGACACCTGGAATGAAATACGTGTTGGAATATTGGATTTAATTAAACCTGTTAACACATCCACGGAAGGACGTTGGGTTGCTAAAATCAAATGGATTCCAGCGGCACGTGCTTTTTGTGCGATACGCGCAATAAGTTGTTCTACTTTTTTTCCGACCACCATCATCATATCGGCCAATTCATCAATGACAACCACAATATAAGGCAAGGGCTCTAACAACGCTGGCTGTTCAGACAGGACCGGATCAATGGTTGGATCTGTTAAAGGCGCACCATCGGCAATCGCTTGCTTGACCTTTTCATTAAAACCAGCAATATTTCTTACACCAAAACCCGACATCAATCGATAACGGCGTTCCATCTCACTAACACACCACCGTAGAGCACTGGCGGCTTCACGCATATCGGTCACGACAGGTGTTAATAAATGAGGAATGCCGTCGTAAACAGACAGTTCTAACATTTTGGGGTCCACCAAAATCATGCGAACTTGTTCCGGTGTCGATTTAAATAACAAACTTAAAATCATAGAGTTGATACCCACCGACTTTCCCGAACCCGTGGTTCCTGCAACCAAAAGATGCGGCATTTTAGCCAAATCAACCACCATCGGATGCCCCGCAATATCAACCCCTAATGCCAAACTCAAAGGTGATAAAGCGTGAACATAGACTTCGGATGCAATCACTTCACCAAAACGCACGGTGACTCGCTCAGGATTCGGTAATTCTAAGCCGACCACTGTTTTGCCGGGAATGACTTCAACCACACGGACGCGATTAACCGATAAAGCACGAGCTAAATCTTTTGCTAATGCACTCAATTTACTGACCTTGGTTCCAGCACCTAATTGCAATTCAAAACGAGTTATAACAGGCCCCGGATGAACAGCCACCACTTGCGCTTGTATTGCAAAATCCATGAGATGCTGTTCAAGTTGTCGTGATAAAAGCTCCAGTTCAGCAATGGAATAACCTGAATTTGTTTTTTGTTTAGGAGCCATTTCTAATAAACTTAAATCGGGTAGCCCTTCTATCACGACTGGACTGCTGATGTTTTGAAATTCCATTTCGGTCTGCTTATTGATGATGACAGGTGGAGCAGATGTTTTTTCAGGCAAAGTTAAATTTTTAGGCGCCGGCGGTGTGGGGACATCTTTTACTTTCACACGAACAGGTGCTTTGACTTCTTGCCAAACTTTATCCGATTGACGCATTTCAAGCCACTGCATCAAACCNNTTGTACCAATGCAAAAAAACTTTTCCCAATCCACTCCAAAGATTTCAACCATGAAAATCCACTTAACCAGGTAATGCCAAGACTCCAAATGGCCAATAAAATAATCAAGGTCCCTGGGCCTTGGAATCCTCGCCAAAATAGCCTGAGTAATCCAAACCCAAGTCCCCCTCCTGGCGCATAATGACCTGCGTTGGCTTTAATTGCAATGCTACAAAGTCCACAAGTTCCCAATAAAAATAATACCAATCCCCCTACGCGCAATATGAGTAGTGGGCGATGTAAATCTTTGACCTTTGCATTATCAAAAAGTAAATGTAGGCCCAGTACGAAAATCCCACACGGGACTAAATAAGCGACATAACCGAACAGTTGAAAAAAACGCTTTGCAACTTGATGCCCTACAATACCTGCTGAATTTTGCCAAATTGAAGCATTATGTTGTATTGAAAAAGTAATTAATGCCAAAAGCATTAAAGCAGATATGCATGAAAATAAAACAAACATACCCTGCATCAAATGTTTCTTTACAATATAGATTTGATGAGCGTCGTGACTTCCTTTTGAATGACGATGTTTAGCCATGAACTTCCAAGTAACTCATAATGACAGGTGATACTTCCAATGTTAACACAAAACTTTATGGCTGCGTATATACGAGATTTTTAAACTCGAATTTTCCTTTGATTTTAAAAAAAAAATAAGTTATGATTATGCCGAAAGTTTAATGCACAAAATTTTTTGTGAATTGTTTTTCTTGAGAACCTGATGCAATCATCCGAAGAATCTAAACAACCCTATCTTCCCCCTGCGACGCCTTCCAATACCCCATTCAAAAACAGTAAATTTATAAAATGGAAACCTTTTAAGCAAGGTTCATACAATCTAACGTATATGGGTTATGCGAATGAAGCATGGTGGATTCAAAAGTTCTCAAAAAAAATATCTGATTTTAGTATTAAAATGAGTAACCCTGATCGATTCATCCGTAAAAACCTACGCATCAATCAAGATCGTTTACCAGCATTTATCGATAGAGGATATCGAGTCCAATTAAAATTTCCGCCCAAAGATAACAATCTTGCGCCACACGTGATTTACCTCTACCAACATAGTCTTAAAGATGTCTGGATAAGTTATTTAGATAAAAATAAGGTTGCCGTTCATGAGTGTATTCATGGTCTTTTTTACTACGAATTATGGCTTCATGCTATACATGCAGTCAGGCTCAATATCCTTCCATTGCAGATTGAAAACGCCATAATTGATTTTTTAAAACTCAAAAGAGACTCTCTCGTCATGCCATTTGCCGGACAAGAACTGCCAAGTGATGAGAGGATTTCAGAATACGTCATTAACGTTTATAAAGACGAACGAAATATCCTCATTGATGCCTGTATACCCGGAAACCTTCTCGTCTATGAAGGCCAAATTATTTGCGTCGGTTTTGATTGCGCACTAGAAAAAGGTTCAGAAATTTCCGATACATTTTTATCAGACAAATATCTTGTTGATCGAATGCATGAATTCTTGCATTCGAACCTATTGAATAATATCAACCCATTGACCGTTGAAACTTGCTTAACTTTACTTTACTTAGAAGAACATATTCTCATTCAAAACATTCAAAACATTTTTTTAACCCCTCAAAATTTAGTCGTGTTGGAGCATTTTCGAAAAATGAAAGTTCTACTAAAGAATGAGCATTTAACTAAAATTCAACTTTTAACTGAAACATATCCTAATTTCAAAGATTATATGCATTTCATTACACCGCATTTTTTATCCCAAATTCCTATGGAAATGGAAAAAAATGTTCTTAACCAACTCATTCACGATTTATTCTTACGCGAAGCAAAAGAAATTGCTAATGACTCCGTACCTCAAAAATTATCATTCCGTTTTTTTCAATGGGATAGAACAACCATGTCTCTCACATTAAGGGATAAAACAATTCATCATGGCCCAAAATAATTTGGATACCCAATATGCATGGATAGCAATTGGTGAAGGTGGGTATAATAAAACATATCTATCTGCAACCCGTATAGCAATTCCCGGGTTTTTTGGATATTTGGTTAAAAAGAAAGCCAAAGATCCTTATGACCCCATGAGTCAAATTGATAGAATTGTTAGAAAAGCACACGAGATTTATCCCGATATGCCTGTTCATATGGAAAAGCTCCAACCCTATTCTATCCTATTAGCTCGCCCACCTTTAAATCAACGTAAAATTACTCTAAATGTGCTTTATATTTATGAAGCGTACAACAAAGAACTCGGTGTTTATTTATATACACATGAAGGCAAAAAAATGTGTTTTATCACCTCCGCTGAAAATTCAATTGTCTCACCAGAAGAAAAACGCTTTCTTCTTGATGTTGCATGTCACAGAATTGCATTAACAGAGGAGACAACCACACAAATCATTCGGATATTTCGATTAAATAAAAACTTATTCTATATGCCTTATTATGGAAGTAGGGAACCCTCTGACGAAGACATAGCCCAGGAAACTCTGGATATTTATTGTCGTTCCCGAAATATCATTGCTGATGCAGGTGGGTTTCAAAATTTTAAAAAAACACCCGTTGGTGCGCGTTGTATCGATTTTGATTGTGCTATACGCCGGGGTTCTTTTGATTCAGATAAATTTATGTCTTCTCCAGCAACTCAATTGGAGTTTCGCACTTATTGGGATGATATTGATAGAAAAAATACCAACATAAAAACCAATGCACTTGTTCAAACACTCTTTTATATTGAAAAACATTTACCCCCTGAACAAGTCACTAATGATTTTTTAAGATTGGAAGTCATTGATAAACTGCATATTTTAAGGCGACAAGAGCATCCTTTAACACGCGATGATATTGCGATTATCCAAGAGGTCATTGATGTTTGCCCTAACCATCATCAATTTAATCAATCCTTTGTGCCAGAAGTACTTGCTCAACTTCGCACTCACCGCCACCTTCCAGACTTTAATGCACGTATTGAATACCTATTATTTTTAAACCAACCCATTACTGATGATGTGATAGATAGCTCTTTATCATCTGAAGCCTTTGCTCAATTCGACGAGACCATTTTTTCTAGTCCTGAATTTTGACCTTCTCCCCGCCCTGAAGGTAAACATGGCAGAAGTGGTTCTTGCTGGTAACATGCTGTGGAGACCAAGCTATTTTGCTGGTCGTTGTGGTGGCGCACCACTTAAAGCCATCAAACAATATATTCAGCAGCAACAAACACCTCTTTAAACATTGGGGCATTATAAACACATCTATCGTGATTTTTTTCTAAAAAATCGCTAAGATATCGAGAATTAATTATTTTTAGGAAAACTTATGTCAATTCATCATCGCCTTATCATTTTAGGCTCTGGACCCGCTGGTTACACAGCTGCCATTTATGCCGCTCGCGCAAATCTTAAACCTGTTGTTATCACAGGGATGCAACCTGGCGGACAACTTACCACTACAACAGAAGTGGATAATTGGCCGGGGGATGTGATGGGCTTAACAGGGCCTGCATTAATGGAAAGAATGCAAAAACATGCGCAACGATTTGAAACACAAGTCATTTTTGATCAAATTGAATCCACAGACCTGCAACAACGTCCCTTTGTTTTAAAAGGCATGGATACAACCTATACTTGTGATGCTTTAATTATTGCGACAGGTGCCAGTGCTAAATATTTAGGATTACCCTCTGAACAAGCTTACCAAGGTCGAGGCGTTTCCGCATGCGCAACCTGTGATGGTTTTTTCTACCGCAACAAACGCGTTTGTGTAATTGGTGGTGGTAACACCGCTGTTGAAGAAGCACTTTATTTATCGAATATCTGTGAACATGTCACCTTAATTCATCGACGCGATAGTTTACGTGCCGAAAAAATTCTACAAGATCATATTCTGCATAAAGCCTCTCACGGTAACATTGATATTATCTGGAACCATAGTGTTGAAGAAATTCTAGGCAATGAACAAAAAGTGACAGGGATTCGTATTCAAAATACATTAACACATGAGCAGCAAGCCCTAAATCTTGATGGCGTCTTTATTGCCATTGGCCACCAACCCAATACCAAAATATTTGAAAAACAACTTAAAATGAATAATGGTTATATCGAAATCCGTTCAGGATTAGAGGGAGGGGCTACAGCCACCAATGTGAAGGGNNTATTTATCGACAAGCGATAACCTCAGCTGGATTTGGTTGTATGTCTGCTTTGGATGCTGAAAAATATTTAGATAGTCTTTGAGAGGGGCTTCCCCCTCTCATCCCTCTTTTAGACTGAAGGATTCATTTTCTGCACGATATCATCGTAAACTTCTGGGGAATTAACGTTGGGAATGATAAAAAATCGATGTTGATCTTTATATTGATGGAAACGCCCAATTGATATTTTTTGGGCAAGCCCGCTGGCTTTTAAAACTTCTAAACGACTATCAGCAGAACACACCGCGTCCATTTCTTGGTTGGGTTTTTGAACGCCAAAAAAATCCAATTCCGTTTTACGCAATTCGGTTAATATTGGCGCATCTTTAACAATGGTCACATCTTGACAATCATAGCCCGTCTTTGCTAAAGATAATAAGCTTTTGGATATGAAGGGCGTTAAGCCATAACGGGTTTTAAGTTCCGCCACCAATTCATCTGCACGTCTTTCTGCCGAACGAATAAATGACAAATGATCGAGTGTTCCAGGTTGTACTGCCATAATTTGAGTATAATTAAACTTCGATAAATAATCAGCTTTAAGAACAGCATATTGATTGGCTTGTCCAATAAAAGATAACAATGGATCCACCAAAATGACATCATCGCTTAATTGCAAAAATTGGGCAGGAAACACATCTCCCGTTTTAACAAGATGCTCACCAATCAAAATTATAGCATGACCTTTTTCCGTGACAGGATTTAGCAACATAACTGAAAAAAAATTGACAAATCTTAATTTAACCAATTCCGTATACATCATGGTTACCAAAGCGTGGGACTCACCAACTCCCATTTTATACATTGTTATCATCAATAAAGATAAACGACTAAAAGCATCACTTTGATGAATGGTTTGCGTTAAAATGCTTTGTATTTGACGACAAAATGCAAGATGTGACAGATAAAGTCTCATCGCAGCATCGCCAAACTGCTCGCGACGGCGAGGAATTTCCAACAATGATATGGTTGGCATTAACTGTCGCGGAATAATATCGTGACTCGATGTTGAATGACTGACAATATGATGCATCAAATCAGCTAACATCTTTTCATTAACACTTACATTTTGATTCTGCATAGATATTGACCAAAAAAACACAATGAGTGCGCATCATAACCTATCTAAAAAATAATTGCACCCATTGTACTTATTTATTATTTCTTTGACCACTGTGAATGAATTTTTAACCATAATTGTCGGGCAGGTACGAAATCAGGCACCGCTTGCAAGATTTGATTAAGGCGCAGTTGTGCATCTTTTTCATTCCCCTGATTCCACTCATCCAAAAGATATAAATATTCATAGTCGACAGAGTCTCGTGTTAATGTCTCTCGAGGTGGAGCATTGATGATTTTAACTTGTGTTTCATCTACAGGATGATCATTGGTTTTCTGATTTAAACCAAACGCTTTGATGCGTTCCAATGCATGGTTTGCAGGTTTATATCCCAAATCTGTTGCCTGTTGATAATACTGAATCGCATCATCATAACTTAATTTTGTGACATACCCTGCTTCATGTAATAAGCCAAGCCGATATAAAGCCTCAACTTCGCCACCCTCAGCTGCTTTCAAATACCAAGATAGGGCTTTAGTACTTCGTTGTCGCAGATAACGCTCAGCCAAGCCCATCATTCCTTTCACTGAACCTTCCCGAGCTGAGAGCGTGTAGAAATCATCGGCTGAGGATAAATTTGTAGGTGTGCCTTTGCCGTATTCATAAATCAAGCCGAGGTTGTAGTTGGCTGTTTTATTCGATACAGCATTGGCCTTTTCATATGCCGCTCTCGCCTGCATATAATCTTTGTCCGATATTTCCAATATGTAACCGACACTTGTCCAAGCATGAGCATTTTTCTGAGCCGCTAAGGTCATCCATTTTATAGCTTGCTCATCATCAGGTAATGTGGTCATTTTTCCCAAATGATATTCATAACCCAATACATACTCAGACATCGTATCATGTTGACTTGCTGCTTTAGTCAACCACTGGCTACCCTCTTCAATATTGACAGAACCACCTAACCCATTAAGCAACATATAGCCTAAACACAATTGAGCATTAACATCACCTTTTTTCGCCATGGATATAAAAAGTGAACGGCTATTTTCTTGCAATTTCTTATCCCCGCTTAACACTTGTTCATTTGCCAACAAATGCATGGCGGTTAAATTTTTCATTTCCACTGCCTTTCGCAATAATTCTAAAGCAGGTTGTTTGTTTTCATGAGCTAATACGGCTAAATTTAAAAATGCATAGGAAAATTGCGCATCGGCCGCTTTTTCAAGGTTTGCTTTTGCATGCTCATCTTTTGTATCCAAACTTGCCCAGATAAACGCACCAATCGGATGCGTTTTAGCTTTTTCAAACCATTTTTTGGCTTCATCAGAATCTGGTTGCTGCACCAATCCTTTTTCTAACATCAATCCAGTTAATAAAGCCGCCTCTGGATGTTCTCGCTCAGCATAATACTGCGCAGTTCTTAAGGCCCATTCCCTTTTTTTAATATCTGGCGATGTGGCTTCAAAAAATGCCAATGGCAATTCAGCCTGTAAAATCCCTTGCTTAACAGCGCCTCGGTAAAGTTTTCGCAACACTTTTTGCCGATATGCTTGCTCTTGAACCGACAATTCTGAAATTGGATCTCGAGCCATCCATTCCGCCAAACGATATTGTGCTTGACCATTTCCATTGACCGTTGCCAACATGTACATGTTTTTGGTTTCTTGGATATCGGCAGGCACGATAATTTTACCTTTCTCATCCTGAATACCTTTTTCCATGATTAAACCATAAGCAAATTCAGATTGTGCGTCGCCACGAAATGCCGCTTCTCTTAACAAGAGCAACCCATGGCGTTGTTGTTGTACATCCTTGCTATCAATTTCCAATAAAGCATATTCATACTGCGCACGCAAATCATCTTGGCGCAAACCTTTTTCAAACCATCGTTTGGCTTCTGCAGTATTGGCATCCACCCCGATACCATCAAGGTAACAACGCCCCACAACAAATTGTGCATCAACAGCGCCCAGATTTGCTTCTTTAAGTGCCTTTTCAAAATCGCCTTTTGATAAATGCTTTTCTCGCTCAAATGGATAATGGGATAAGGTTTCTTCCGGTAATTTCACTGGACCTTGTACCCTCAACATCGCATCCAAGTAGGCATTTAATGGAATGTCCTTGGGTTGAACCAGCACATAATCGGCTTTAAATAAATTTTGTAATTCCAAAACTGGAAAATGAGGATAAGAGTTGGGTCTGTCCGATTGTAAAGCATCTCCATTTTGCCATTCATTCCAAATGCCTTTTAAACGATAATCAGTTTTGGCAAACGTTTTTTCTTTTGATGCTGTTAGCCATTGCACCACATCTTGTTGCACTTTTAATTCGTCTGGTTTGTGGCTTAATTTGCTTAATTTGAGCCATTTTTCAGCCTCTATCGGATCAGCCATTACCCCAATCCCCTGTTGATAAAGTTCAGATAAGCGTTTTTCACCGATATAAGCGTGTTGTTCGGCCATTTGTTGATAGATTTTAAATCCAGCCTTGGCATCAAATATTGATGTATCGGGTTTTAAATACAGTTCAGCCAATGTCACCATGGCAGGTTCATAGCCCAAATCGATGGCTTTATGAAGCCATTGCTGAGCTTCATCCCAATTTTGTGCTTCCATCAACCATTGCGCTTTCTCAAAGCTTGCTTTTGGATATCCTTGATCGAGCGCTTTCTGCAATAATTGAGTTGCTTCCTCAGGATTTTTCGGATGAATCCATGCGGCTTTATACACCAACGCAGGAATATACTCTTGCAAGCAAGCTTTATTTAACCAAATCTCACCTAACTGTTGGTTCGCGCCGTGTTTAGACTCGAGGAAATGCTCGGCTAATGTCAGTTGCGCCAATGGATTTCCCATTTTAGC
>DDPL01000072.1:21176-28065 GCA_002342175.1 Legionellales bacterium UBA2469
CCAAACTTATAGGCCGCAGCACAATACATCATAGCCGAAACATCTTGGTTATCAGCAGCTTTTTTAAACCAAATTAGCGCTTCTTCTAAATTTTTATCTTTATGTAAGGCATAACGCGCTAAAAACAGTTGCGCTGGCAAATATCCTTTATCAGCAGACAAACGATAATATTCAAGCGCTTTAACTGAATTTTTTGGAAATCCATAACCATAAGCATACATTTCTGCGATGTAATACTTCGCCCAATTCTCCTGTGGTTCAGATTTATAAAATTCCAAAGCTGCACGTTTATAATCCCCTAAACGATAAGCATCAACACCTTCATGGGCATAAATAAAACTTGAACTTAGACCCAACATGCAAATGTATAATTTCAGTTTCATGATGGTCTCTCCTTATTGAGGAATAATGCCATAATAAACCACTTCAGACACAGCGCCCCCTCGTGTATTGCCGGGACTTACCCAATAATTTCCTTTATTATTGAGTCCAAATCGTGTCTTAGAAAACTCACAGACTTTAAGCGTTTCCCGACAACTGACGATTTTACCAAGATGGTTATCTGAAGGATTTACCGCACATAAAAATTTTAAATCTTTCACCCCTGTTGCCAATGCCGCCCATTGACGAGGAGGTATGGTATGGCTTAAGGATGTGGTCAACATCGCTTTATCCCCTGACATTTGATACAACTTCAAAGGTTGAAGCGTTGAATTATAAAAAAAGTACAATGACTGGGGCTCACCTTCTTGATGTGGCAATATTTGTACAGTATTTAACTGATATTGGTAACCCACATTGCGGCATCCCAATGGGTTTCTGGCCATTTCTTCAGGTTTTTCAACCTCATCAGCCCATACATTGCCAAGCAACCCACATGTTACGAGAAGTATCCATACTGTTTTCATGATCACTCCTTAGGATTTCGTACTGAACGCACAATCACTAATGTCCCGCGTTGTTGATTGGCATCTGTTGAAATATCTACAAAATTCTTATTCAACCATTCTGCATCTCGAATAAACATCCGTACACAGCCATGACTTGCTCGATATCCCGGAATATCGTCGGAGCCGTGTAGTGCAAATCCCTTATGAAAAAACATGCACCACGGCATTTTAGCCCCACCTTTGCCAATGGGAAAAATGTCTGACACGCATTTATGATCTTCTTTGTTATAAACACGAAACATCCCTGTCAGCGTTAAACAGACTTTATTACTATCCGAACATTTGGTGCTTCCTGAAGCAATAGGACCCCATTTCACCAAATTGCCGTCCGAATCATATGCCCCATAAGCTAATTTATCTTGATCAACAATGATTTGTTTTTCTTCGACTTTAATTTTTCTATCAAATGGTGCATAGTCCAATACATCAACAGAATCCCATTCATTGGGCACTGCCAGCGTTTTGCCGTTCCATAAATAATTATATGTTCGATTTATACGTTGTACGATATCGCGTTTATTTTCATCTGGGAATAGACTATCCCAGCTGTCTCCTGAACCTGCTTTTATACAATGATATCCAGGAACGTTGCATAAACCTGAAGCATAGTACTCAGGCCCTGCATAAGCTGATGCTGCTAAAACGAAAATCGACATCAACTTTACACTCATTTTCATATGAACTCCTTAAATCATTAAAACCGTGTATTTATACATAATATCGACAAATAAATCAAAAAGTTTAGATTTTAATCAATTATATTGATTTTTATATTGTTTATTATGCTCTAATCCTTTATCATATGTTGGTTTTTATCAAATCCGAGGATTCGAAAATGTCCTATGAAGCATTATCTACCCCAGCAGATGTCTTACGTATGGTTGGTATGGTTGGTATAGTTATCGCACCAGTTGCTGCAACTATTGCGCTCGATGTTGCTATCTTATTATGGGTTCAAGAAAATACAAAAGATCATCCCTTCTTTTCGGGCATGCTATTTGGAGCTTTTCTGGGGCGAAGCGGTCCCGGTATTTTTGTGCCCCGAATGGATAGTAATAATGAATTTAATTCATTTGAGCTCACTTTAGCAATTGTTTTATCTGCCATTTCTACTGCATCGTGTGCGATTGCCTGTGCATTGTTAGCCTCACCAATGATTGCCCTTGGCATTGCAATTGCATGGAGTTCATGCCTAGGCATTTATATGCTCGGAGAGGGTTTGCGAGGCCTAGCCCAAGAAGAAACAAAAAAAATTATAAGTGTCAACGCGGAATATCATCCTACCCTAGTCCAGGCGACAATTGTTTCAAATTAAACCATCAAAGAATGTCGCATATGGCCTATTGCTTAGCAGGCCATATCCACTTTGAATACACCAAATAATTAAATATTGAGCCCCAAATCATCCCTAAGAACATATAACCGTTCTCAATCCATTGGGAAGCAGGAAACCAAACCGTCAACCAATGCAACCATTGTCCTTGTGCAATAACCATCAGAACCGAATAACTTAAAAAGATATAACCCTGACGAGATGCAAATGAACGAATAGAAAATCCTTTTTGTGCAAAAGTGATTCGTCCATGTAAATAAAAATTATTGATGATTGCAAACAATACCGCCAATTGTGCAGACCATAGTGGCCTCAATACCAAACGAAATAGGTTATACATCACTAACTGAATCACAACCCCTGTCGCGCCAACCATCACCATCGTGATAAATTGTTTTATTTTTTTTCTCATCACGTATTAATCACCATGAAAATGTTCAAAAATGCGTTTTGCCAAATCATAACTAATGCCAGGGACTTTCGCAATCTCATCAATAGAAGCTCGCGCCAAATCTCGAATACCCCCAAACCGTTGTAACAACACTTTGCGTCGCACCTGACCAACACCCTCTATCGATTCTAAACTGNNTTTTGTCGATGAAGCGTAATGGCAAATCGATGCGCTTCATCCCGAATATGCTGCAACAAATGAAGGCCTGGATGATCGGCAGGCAAACTCATCTCTTGATTGGAATGCGCAATGATGAGTTTTTCCATACCTGCTTTACGGGTCGGCCCCTTAGATACCCCAATCACCATCAGCCCTGATAGCATCAAATCTTGTAAAATGGTTTTGGCAACACTGACCTGGCCCTTTCCACCATCAATAATCACCACATCTGGTCGAATGGCAGGATTCTGCATATAAGCCTTACATCTGCGCACCAATACTTGTCGCATCGCAGCGTAATCATCCCCTGGCGTAATATCCGTAATGTTAAAACGCCGATAATCCCGTTTTAAAGGTCCTTGCTCGTCAAATACCACGCATGAAGCAACCGTTTCTTGCCCTTGTGTATGACTAATATCAAAACACTCCATACGCTGAATTTGCTCCAGCCCTAAAAACTCAGCCAAGGCCTGATATCGATTCTGAATCGTTGCCCATGCCGTTTGATGCGATGCGATGGCTTGTTGTAAATTATGAGCCGCAAATGATACCCATTCTTTCTTTTGTCCACGCTTGGGCATTAAAAATTGACACCGATGCCCGGACGCATCTTGCAACACTTGTGATAAAAGACTCGCATCTCGAATCTCACGTGAGGAAATAATCAGCTCCGGAATTTGTCGCGGATGTTGGGCATAATAATAGGAGACAAAATAAGAAAAAACCTCTTGCCATACATCATCATCCGAATCATACCAATCTCGATTGGGGATCTTTGGAAAAAATGTTTCGCTTGCCATAACCTTGCCATCGCGAATACATACCCGAATCACCGCGGCCATACCACGTTCGACAGTAATTTCAATGACATCCAACTCCCCTTGCAATGAAATCATGGCTTGTTGTTCTTGAACCATTCGTAAGTTTTTGATTTTATCTCGCCAAATCGCTGCATCCTCATATCGCAGTTCTTCGACAGCTTGATTCATTTCCTGCTGAAAATGTGCAAAAATAGCTTGCTCCTTCCCTTGCAAAAATCGTACCGCCTCTTGGACAGATGCTTGATAATTCTCCTTGGAGATAAGGTTAACACAAGGTCCACTACAACGTTTAATTTGATATTGCAAACAAGGACGCGTGCGATTCGAGAAATCTTTATCATGACAATTTCTTAATTTGAAAATAGTTTGCAGCAAATGAATGGTTGCATGTACATTTCCAGCACTGGGATAGGGACCAAAATAATAACCTTTCTCAGGGGATTGTTTTAAACGCACCGTTTTCATTTTGGGATAAGGATGGTCTTGCTGGACATAAATATAAGGAAACGACTTATCATCGCGCATTAAAATATTATATTTCGGACGCAGTTCTTTAATAAGCGTGCATTCGAGTAACAAGGCTTCTTTTTCGCTTCGTGTCACAGTGATTTCAATGGCGTCGATTTGTGCCACTAATGCTTGGGTTTTGGTACTTTGGTGTTTAAGCGTAAAATAGCTTCGAACGCGTTTTTTTAAATTGGTGGCTTTGCCGACATAAATAACATCACCATGCGCATCCAACATGCGATAGACGCCAGGCTCTGCTGTCAGATGCTTCAAGGTGCTTAAAATGGCTTGTGAATACTCACTCATGACTAAGGGAATTATCCTCAACATGCTCAACAACATGATGTTGTATAGCAAAGTGGGTTAATTCCACATCATTTTTAACCCCTAATTTTGCAAACATACGATAGCGATAGCAATTAATGGTTTTTGTGCTTAAAAATAAACGCTTGGCAATTTCCGGAACTTTTAAACCACTGGTAATCATTAACATGACTTGCATTTCACGTTCAGATAGTTCTTCAAAAGGTGAGTCCCCTTCCGGATCTAAACTTTTCATCGCAATTTTTTGGGCCAAGTCTGCACTCAGATAACGTTCGCCTTTATGAATGCGACGAATGGCTGTTGTTAATTCTTCAAGACTAGATTCTTTAGAAAGATACCCCATAGCCCCCAACTGTAATACTTTTATTGGTAAGCGATCGCTGGCCATTGCAGATAGCGCAATGATTTTACAGGTGGTTGAAGATACCTTTAAACGGCGAATGACTTCCCAGCCATCAATTCCAGGCATTTTCATATCCAATACAATTATATCAGGCTGATGTTCTTTCGCGAGCAATAATGCTTTTTCGCCATTATCGGCTTCGGCAACTATTTCAATATCGGGGGCAGATGTGAGCAATTGACGAATACCCATACGCACAATAGCATGATCATCAACAATGAGTACTTTAATCAAACACATCTCCTATGCCCAGAAAAGATACAAAGATATTAACAAGAGTCAGGGCAATTGACAACCCTAACACCATGAGAAGATGGTGCATCATCGGAATAAAGCTTTGGCCACATGCCCAATGCTTTGGCTCGAGCCAATACTGCTTTAAAATCTAAATTTAAAATATCATCGAGCGTTTTAAAACTTTTAATCACATAATAAATGGGCTGTATTCTGTCAATTCGATATGGGGTGCGTAACACAGTTATCGGATCAAATAGGGCTCGTATGGCGTCATCGCTCATTAGACAACTCATGGTTTCACCATAAGAAGATAAAATGCCCCCCCCATAGATTCGTAAACCCTGGCGGGTTTCGATTAATCCAAATTCAATGGTAAACCAGAATAGTCGTAAGAAAAAATTCCAAGTATCTGGTGGAAATTCAAGGGCTTTTTTGGCATAGGTTTGAATAAATGAGGCATATTCTGGCACGGTTAATAAAGGCACGTGCCCAAATATTTCATGAAAAATATCCGGCTCCGTAATGTAATCGATATCCTCCCAATTGCGAATAAAAGTTGCGACAGGAAATTTAGCTTGGCTTAATAATTTAAAAAAAGCTTCCGATGAAATCACCGCAGCGACCGGCTCCACTTGAAAATTACTCAAAGGTTTTAGATGCTGATTGACTTCATGAATTTGGGGAATATGGACTGCACTTAAATGAAGACGCTTTAAGCCTTGGATAAATTGAGGGACCGCACGCCCTTTTAAAATTTTAGACTGTCGCAAAAATAAATATTGCCAAACCCGTTGTTCTTCATCGGAATATTGGACAAATCCAGAAGCATCTGGGAGATGTGCAGTGTAACGACTAACAAATTTCACGATACCCTCTCAATTCACATGTTTCCTTTGTTTTATCATTGCATAATTTTACAGACCTTAACATAAGAGGTTAGTCGCCAGGCGCTTGTTGTTTTGATTTTTTTGGCACGGACGCTTTCAATTTATCAATCGAAATCACTTGGGTGTTATCTTTTCTTTTAGATTTTCCCCGCCATGCATGGCCATAAATGATTTCATAAGTCAGCGGGTATTTCCCCGAAGCTGTCTTCACGGACTGAATTTTTTGCAATTCAAAAACCAACCCTTGGCATGCCAGTGCCTGTTGCATTTTTTCAAGCGATGGATAATGCAGGCATAAGTCCTCTCTATCCATGACTGGATCTTGAAAGCCACATTTTAACATGGCATCTCCAATATCATGCAAATCGATATAAGATGGCCGACCTTCGATTTCTTTTAAGGTATCCGGCCCCAAGGAAGAGAACATAAAACAAGCATTTGGTGATAACACTCGATACAGTTCATCAAATATCTCAGGGTTATCCAATAAAACTTGGTTTGCAAAAATCAAATCGATACTTTCATTTTCAAAGGGTAAATGATGCATGTCTGCCTGAACGAGGGGTTGTTTTTTAAACCACGATTGTTTTTTTTGAACTTTTTGAAGCATATGCCATGAGACATCCAAAGCCAACACCCGTGCTTGGGGATAACGCGCTTTCAAAGCTTGTGTCCACCATCCTGTCCCACAACCTAAATCAAGGATAACTTTGGGTTCAATTTTCAAATAATCTAAGCGCGTGACTAAGCGTGCACCAATTTCTTTTGACACCACTGCATATTGTTCATATGTATCTGCAATATCATGCACTTTCGT
>DDPL01000003.1:0-22774 GCA_002342175.1 Legionellales bacterium UBA2469
CTTTATCCGGAATATTATTCAAAAGCACTCCAAAATATATGTGACGATATGTCTTGATGTTTTTTCAGCCAGCATAGCCCCAGGCGTCAGCGCGCCTCAAGCGCTGGGTATACAACCAACATTTGTCATCGAGGCATTAAAAATTATAAAACAAAGCCAAAAGGCAGTGAGTCTTGATATTGTTGAATTATCTCCACCTTTAGATATCAACAATCATACTGCAAAACTCGCTGCAAGCTTAGTGGCAGGTTATATATTTGGATAAACATAAAAGATTTTTTGTAAAAAATAAAATATTTTATAGACAAAAAAATGATATAAAGTAAAATCAAATTGTTAAACACATCATTTTAGAATCTAGTGAATAAAGACAAAAATCAAAACTATCAAGAACCCGGTGAATTTAGACGTGCTCTTAAGGCTCGTCACATTCAACTTATTTCCTTGGGTGGAATCATTGGGTCCGGTTATTTTCTTGGAACTGGGGCCATGATCAGTCAAATTGGGCCTTCAGTATGTCTTGCTTACATATTAACTGGATTAATCATTCTTGTTACCATGCAGTGTCTCGGCGAATTAGCCGTTACCATGCCCATTGGTGGTTCATTTATTAATTACACCGCTGATTTTATATCACCCACCCTCGCCTGCGGCGTAGGATGGGCGTATTGGGTCAGTTGGGTTGTTTATATTCCCGCTGAATGTTTGGCAGGGGGTATTATTATGCAATATTTCACAAGTGTTAATGGTTATGTATGGGCTGTTCTTTTCGGCCTTATCATTACTTATGTCAATCTTTCCAAAGTAGGTACATTTGGTGAAATTGAGTTTTGGCTATCTTTAATTAAGATTTTATGTCTGATCGTGTTCTCAATTGTTGCCCTGTTGATCTTTTTTAATGTTATTCCCAACGGTGAACAACGTTCATTGGGTAGTGATTATATATTTAACCATGGTGGTTTTTTTCCAAAAGGTTGGTTGCCGTTTTTTTCGGGGATGGTCTTACTATTAGTGAATTACCAAGGTTCAGAAATTATTGGCTTAACGGCGGGTGAATCTGTCGACCCGGGAAAAATGATTCCTCAAGCCATCAAAAGTGTGACTTTTCGAATTTTATTTATTTATATCTTTCCTATTTTTTGCCTCATTTTAATTTTCCCATGGGAGCAAGGCTCTACTTTAAATTCTGTATTTGCTGATGCGTTAAAAATGTATCATTTAAATACTGCTGCTGCTTCTGTTAGCTTTGTAACCCTCGCTGCTGCATTATCCTCATCCAATTCAGGTATTTATGGCACCATTCGATCTTTGAGTGCTTTGAGTCGAATAGGCATGGCGCCCAAAGCTCTTGCCAAATTAAATAACAATGCTGTCCCACAAAATGCTGGTATTGTGACACTTCTTGCCATCTGGATATTATTAATGGTCAGTTATTTTTTTGGACAATCTAAACTTTACATTGCTCTACTTTTGGTATCTGGTTTTACAGGGACCTTTGCTTGGATTGCGTTATGTTGGTCACAAATTAATTTCAGAAAAATGATAATCAATCGAGGCTATACTATTAAAAGCTTAAAATACGCAACACCTACCTCACCTTATATTCCAGTGTTAGCCATTATAACCATGTTTGTATTCCTAATATTTTTGGCTTTTAATTCTGAACCTGAATATCAAATCGCATTTTTTATTGGTTCAATTTGTTTGATTATTCCTATGGCTTTTTATGCTTTTAAAACAAAAGTTCTTAGTAAAAAAGCGTCACATTGGGACTCACACTCGCTAGACTATTTCAACCGAATTTTTCCACAGCTGTGATAAAATGACACTGGATGACTAGTTTCCTTTACCTATTATGCTATTCTTTTTTCACGCCATGTTTCTATAACGACATAAAAAATAGGTATCATGACCAAAGTTAAAAACGTTGCTAATAACATACCAAACAAAACTGTAGTGCCTAATGATTGACGACTAAACGCTCCAGCACCTTGAGCAAATACCAAAGGAATCACTCCAAAAATAAAAGCAAACGAGGTCATTAGAATGGGACGAAGACGCATCAATGCTGCAGTCTTAATGGCATCTATGATGGATTTACCTTTAGCTTGTTGTTGCTTTGCAAATTCAACAATTAAAATCGCATTTTTAGCTGCCAAACCAATCAATAATATCAATCCAATCTGTCCATAAACATCCAATGGCATTTCTCTTATCATAAGCCCTAAAACAGCACCAAGAATAGCAAGAGGTACCACCAATAAAATCATAAAAGGCATGCTCCAGCTCTCATAAAGCGCTGCTAAAAATAAGAATACAAATATTAAGCATAATCCAAAAACAAATGCCGCTATATTTCCAGCTCGAATTTGTGCATCAGTAACACCCACCCACTCTAATTGCATCCCTTTTGGTAAAGTGCGAGTTGCAAGCGCTTCAATCGCTTGTATAACTTTACCGGATGAAATACCTTTTGATGACGCACCTGACACAAATGCAGATGTAAAAAGATTATAATGGGGAATATTAAAAGCCGTCGTTTTGTATTGAAGTGAAACAAATGATGAAAGTGGAATCATATCTCCATTCGCATTCCTAACATACATTTGCGACAGTTGATCTTGATTCAAACGACTGGAGGATTTAGCCTGAAGCATCACTCGAAAAATTTGACCAAACTGAGTAAAGTTATTAACATAATAAGAACCAAGATAAGCCTGTAAGGTTTGATAAACTTGACCAATACTCACTTTTAAAGCTTTTGCCTTCTGCCGATTTAAATCAAGATACATCGCTGGTGTATCCATAGATAAATTTGACATCATATAAGCAATTTCAGGTACTTTTCGTCCTTCATTCAAAAACTGATGAATCACATCATTTAATTTTTGAAGTCCCAAAAAGCTTCTATCCTCAATGACAAATTGAAATCCCCCAACCGTAGATAATCCAGGGATAGATGGTGGAGGGAGCACCAATACTTTTAAATCGGGTATTTTCCATAACTCAGTTTGTAATTTTTGCATTATCACAGATGAAGTTAAACCTTGACTCTCTCTTTTTTTCCAATTGTCCAAGATGACAAATATAACCCCATCATTGGGTTGAATAATTTGGTCGATAATATTTAATCCCATAATGCTGACATGATGTTTAACACCAGCTGCTTTATCGATAACAGAGGCAATTTTTTTAAAGCTATTTTGAAGTCCGTAAAAATTATATCCATCTTTCTTTTGATAAACGATAATCAAATATCCCTGATCCTCATCCGGTAAAAATGATTTCGGAATATGGTTTAAAAATACAGCCATCAACAGCAACAGAAAACCAAAACAGATTAAAAATTGCTTTTTATATTGCAAGACAACATCTAAGAAATGTTCATATTTCTTCGTAAACATTGAAAAATATTTTTCAAAAACAGATAAAAAACCCAATGTTTTTTCTTGATATTGATGTTTTAATAACACGCCACAAAGTGCAGGACTCAATGTTAATGAATTAATTCCGGACAATAAAACCGAAAACGCAATCGCTAAAGCAAATTGGTTATATAATAATCCTGTGATTCCAGGAATAAATGCTACAGGCACAAAAACCGCTAGTAAAATTAAAGTTGTTGCAATAATTGGACTTTTGACCTCCTCGGTCGCCAAGCGCGTCGCTTCTTTTATATCCTCAATGCCCTCTTCTAATTTTCTTTCGACATTTTCAACAACAACAATGGCATCATCAACAACCAATCCAATTGCTAACACCAAGCCTAACAAACTTAAAGTATTGATTGAGAAACCCAATAATTTGAAAAATGTAAATGTTCCAATTAATGAAACAGGAATGGCAATACATGGGATTAATGTCGTTCTAAATTTTTGCAAGAATACAAAAACCACTAGAAAAACTAAAAATATCGCTTCAAATAAGGTCTTTGTAACCTCTTTAATCGATTCTTTCACAAACTTTGTTGTATCATATGCAATTTCATATTCAACACCAGGCGGAAAAAATTTTTTTAATTTTTCCATCTCGCTACGTACCTGTTTTGCAATTTCTACGGCATTACCTTCAGGGTATTGATATACACCAATGGCGGCCGTTGGCATACTATCGAATAAAGTAGCACTGTCATAACTTTGTGCGCCCATTTCAACTGAGGCAATATCCTTAATTTTTACAATTTTTCCATCCTCTAGAACTTTTACAACAATATTTTTATATTGCTCTGGATCTTTTAATTGCGGCTCGGTAATCAACTGAATTTCCATCTCAATGCGTTCGCGTGTCGGGGGTTGTGCAAATAAACCAAGAGCTGCTTGTTGATTTTGATCCTTAATAGCATTGATGACATCTTCTGGTATTAATTTTAATGTTGCCATTTTTTTTGGATCTAACCATATTCTTATGGCATATTGTAGTAAACCATAGTTTTGAACATCTCCAACACCATAAATTCGTTTTAGGATGGGGACAATATTAATTTCACCATAATTACCTAAAAATTTGCTATCGTAATTATGGTTTTTATCAATCAAATTGACCACTAGAACCATATTTTTTGATACTTTTTTAACGGTAATCCCTGCTTGATTTACAAATGATGGTAATTTTGCTGTTGTATTTGATATATTTGCAAAAACATCAGAAGATGCAGCATTTAGATTTGTACCATGTCGAAAATTCACGTTGATTAAGGTATATCCCAAATTAGTACTGGTTGAGTTAATAAAAGCAACACCATTAATACCATTAATCGATTTTTCAAGTGGCGTTGTCACAGTGTCTGAGACCACCTGTGAGTAAGCACCCAGAAATTGTGTTGTAACTTGGATTTGGGGTGGAACAATTTCTGGAAATTGGGCTATAGGCAATCGTAGCATACATAATAATCCAATCAGAACCATCAGAATGGCAATGACACCTGCAAAAATTGGCCGCTTAATAAAAAAATCAATCATTTGATGGGTTCCACCTCTTTACCAATCGATGTATTCATTTGTTCATCCTTTAAAAGCATGTCACCTTCTTGTAAACCAGATTCTACTTCGATGAGATCATCATGAATACGTCCTAATTTTAACTCTCTTAGAGCAATTTGATGTTTTGCATTAACAACAAGTAATTGATGTCGTTCTTGAACATTAATAATATTTTCTATGGGCACCATTTTAAATGGATGATTAGGATCAAGCGTGACGAAAACATTCACATATAAATCTGGTCTTAAAAGTAAATCTGGATTCACAATGGTCGTTCTTAATAATAATGTTGACGTATCTTCTGTTACATCATTGTCGTAGAAATCAACTACACCGTCCCATACCTTATCTTTTATTTTTGGAATTTTTACTTGTACTTTAAAAGGTTTATTTTTTTTATATTGGATAAACTCTTTTAGATCAGATGTTGCAGGATTAAATTCAACTCGCAAAGGATCTAATTGAACTATCTTCAATAATTGTGTTTTCTCAGACCCACTTACTAAATTACCAACATCCACATAAGTTTTTCCAGCCAATCCATTGATTGGAGATTTAATTGTGCAATAACTTAAATTAAGTTGTGCATCGTTTAATTTTCCTTTTGCAGATTCCTCATTTCCAAGAGAGATAAGGTAGGAAGCATATTGTTGATCATATGCTGATTTTGAAATTGCTTTTTGGGGCAATAACTCTTTATATCGTTCATATTGTATTTTTTGAAATATTGTATCTGCAGTAGCTTTATCAAGCGCTCCTTGAGCTGCCAATACTTTTGCTTGAAAAGGTTTTGGGTCAATTTCGTAGAGAATCTGATCCTTTTTAACATAAGAGCCCTCGAGGAATAATCGTTTATCAAGAAAACCTTCCACGCGTGCACGAATAATTACCTTTTGGACCGGCTTTGTAATCCCTATATATTCTTTGGTCAAAGGTGCTTCAACTATTTGAATTTCAGACACATGAACAGTGGGATATCGGTGAAAAATTTTAAAGTTGGGTTTGCATGAAGATAGACTTAAAATGCATACAATAAAAAATATATTTTTATATATAATCAATTTTCACAATCCTTTGTAAAAAATAAGTATAGATATCAAAGAAAACTATATCATTGGAATGATAATTTAAAAAGGATTTGGTTCATCAATAAAATAATGTTGGATTCCAAATTGATGTGCAAGATGTTGTCCAAGGTGAAATATACCATCTTGTTCACTTGCATAATGGCCTATTGCATAAAAATCCACATTTGATTCTTTTGCTAAATAATAAGTTCTTTCAGAAAACTCACCTGTAATAAAGGCATCAATTGGATGCTGAATCGCATCTTCCATCACGTCTTGAGCCCCACCAGAACACCAAGCTATTCGTTTAATCGAAGACTTACCAGTCTCAACATGCAATGCTTGTGGACCATAGCTTTTTTTCAACTGCTCTAAAAAAAGAATAGGTGTTTGTGCTTCTGTAAATTCGCCAATCCACAATAGATTATCTTGACGATTCCACGGTAAAACATCGATGACGTCCACACCAATTTTTTTAGCTATCGACGCATTATTGCCCCATGGTCGATATGCATCTAAAGGCAAATGGTATGCAAAAAGATTGATATCTGATTTGATTAAAGCTGATAAACGATTCTTTTTAATTCCTCTGATCTGGGCGCTTTCACCTTTCCAGAAATAGCCATGGTGAACCAATAGTGCATCCACGCCCTTTTCAATTGCTTGTTCTATGACATTCAATGAAGCAGAAACTGCTGTTGCAATTGATGTAATTTCTTGACGTCCCTCGACCTGAAGGCCATTGGGCGTATAATCTTGAAATCGTCTTACTTCAAGTAATTCATCAATATATTTTTCGAATTCATTGATGTTCATTATTTAATCACATCGTTTGATATCTGCGCCCAATGCGGACAATTTTTCTTCGATACGCTCATATCCTCTATCAACGTGATAAATTCTATCAATAAGAGTTTCACCTTCAGCTGCTAATCCAGCAAGAACAAGACTTGCCGAAGCTCTTAAATCCGTTGCCATCACTGGTGCACCTGATAATTTATCAACGCCCGTTACAAATGCTGTATTGCCATTAACCCGAATTTGAGCGCCCATGCGTTGTAACTCATGAACATGCATAAAGCGATTTTCAAAAATATTTTCACTAATAGACGCCGTGCCGGAAGCCACGCAATTTAAGGCCATAAACTGTGCTTGCATATCGGTTGCAAAACCAGGATAAGGTGATGTCGAAATATCAACTGCAGATGGACGTTGATGTTTCATATTGATATGCACCCAGTCCTCTCCAAGATTAACTTTGGCGCCAGCTTCCTCTAATTTACATAAAATAGAAAGCAAATGATCAGGTCTAACCTTCCTTAAAGTTACATCACCACGCGTAATGGCAGCGGCAACTAAATAGGTTCCTGCTTCAATTCTATCTGGCAATACAGAATAAGTTGTGCCTGATAATGATTCCACACCTTCAATTTCAATGGTATGTGTTCCTGCACCTGCAATTTTTGCGCCCATTTGAATCAGCATATTTGCTAAGTCGACAACTTCTGGTTCTTTCGCGGCATTTTTAATGATGGTCGTCCCTTTGGCAAGAACAGCTGCCATCATAATGTTTTCAGTACCTGTCACAGTAACCGTATCAAAAACCAATGTTTTCCCAATCAAATAACCCTTCGCCGCGCTTGCATAAATAAAACCATTTCTTACTTCAATTTTAGCGCCCATGGTTTTCAATGCTTTCAAATGGAAATCAACAGGTCGAGAACCAATTGCGCATCCTCCAGGAAGTGCAACTTCTGCGCGTCCATAACGCGCAAGTAAAGGACCTAAAACCAAAATAGAAGCGCGCATGGTTTTCACCAATTCATAAGGAGCAATCAATTCATTCACAGAGTTGCTATCAATTTGAATTTGTAAATTTTCATCAACCAAAAGTTTAGCACCTAATTGTCCTAATAACTCCATCATGGTGGTGACATCTTTCAAATGCGGTACATTTTGGATCGTCACATTATCTTTTGCCAATAATGAAGCCGCAAGTATAGGCAGTGCAGCATTCTTTGCACCAGAAATGGTGATTTCACCTTGTAATGGCTTGCCACCATTGATTTTTAATTTATTCATCTGTCCCCCGTTCGGACGGTGTCAATGTTGTTAATTCAACTGCATGCAATGAACCATCAGCAATCAAATGCTTTAAATGTTGGTAAACCATTCGTTGTCTAGAAACTTTTGTCTTTCCTTCAAAGTCTTTAGAAACCACTCGAACTTGGAAATGATAACCATCTCCGGTTACAAAAATTTCTTCAAAACCTGGTACTTCCTGCAAAATCTGCTTAATATTTTCAACAGTCATAGATATTAACCAATAATTTTTTCAACATCATAAAAAGAAATCATTTCCGCAATTGACTGTGATACACACATAACCAATTGCTTCTTATAAAGTGATTTCGTCACTCGTTGCAATTCTACCAACATTGCAACTCCTGCGCTATCTGTAAATGCAACATTCTGGCAATCTAATTGCATATTATCCTCATGATGATGCTTAATCCATTTGAAAACATCTTGATAAATCCGCTGCACCGAATCAAATGTTAAATTTTCAGAAATCTGATATTCAATCATGTAAGCGCCTTTAAATTGCGTTGATGTAGTTGATCAATAATAAATTGAAGATTATTTTGTCTTAATGCTTGGGAAAATTGATTTCTAAAACTGTTCAATAAACTGATGCCATCAACACTCAAGTCATAAATTTTCCACTCGCTATTATTTAATAATACCAAATGATAGGTAATTGGAATACGTTGTCCATTAGGTCGAATGATTGTGCTATGTACTTGTGAAAACTGTGGTGTTGGACTTGCTTTAAATGGCTGAAATTCAACCTTGTCACCTTGGAAGTTTGCAAGGGGGGCGGCATATGTTCTTAAAACCAATTGCGTAAATTCTTTGGTAAACGCATTCTTATCCGCATCAGTTGCTGTTTGCCATGCTTGTCGTCCTAATACTGAACGAGACATCCCCATGGTATCGACATGGGGAATAAAATATTGACGTATGGCTTGTTCAATATATTGTGGATGTTTTTTTAAGTCTTTCTGATGGGTTTGCAAGACCCCAATAACTTGTTGATTGACAGACTCCACCATAGGCTGTGGCGATTGCGCCGCAAATGAACCCACGTTCCATAATAATAATACACTACAAATCAATTTATTTAACATCATCTCAAATCCTATTTTATTTTTGAGCATTAAACACAAGCTGACCAATCAAGTTTTCTAAAATCATCGCATCCTGAGTTTTTCCAATCACATCGCCTGCAATCAAGTAAGCATGCTGTGACTGTGGATTATCAAAACCAGGTGTGATGCTAATATAACTCGCTCCTAAAAGGCCTTCCGTTAAAATTCGAGCACTCACATCATCAAAAGGAATGCTTTCTGAGCGGGTCAGACGTAAAATCACTTGTGCATTTAAATTGCTGGGATTTAATGAAATCTTAGCAACCTCACCTACTCGAACACCTGAAATGGTGACGGGGGCATGAACTCGCAAACCACCGATATCATTAAAATATGCTGTTACATCATAAGTATTTTTTTGTTTATAGTATTGTTCACCGCTAACTTTAAATATCAAAAAAAGCAAACAAACCAAAGCTGAAATAATGAACATCCCTACTGACATATAAACCCATTCTTGACGTTGCTTTGGCATTTACCAATCTCCAATCATAAGTGCAGTTAAAATAAAATCACTTCCCAAAACACATAAAGCCCCAAGTACCACCGTATTAGTGGTTGCCCGACTAATTCCATTTGCTGTTGGGTTACAATACAAACCTTGATACAAAGCTATCCATAATAATAATATGGCAAAAACAAGACTTTTTATCATCCCATTTTTTACATCCATTTGCCAGGATACTGCGTTTTGCATATTTGCCCAAAACATTCCAGAATCTAGCATTACGTAATGCGTGCCGTACCAGTAACCACCTAAAATGGCAACCGCACAAAAAAGCAGATTTAATAATGGTAATCCAATCACGCCTGACCAAAAACGTGGAATTAATACTTGCTTGATTGGGTCTATTCCCATCATTTTCAAAGAATCCAATTGATCAGATGCTTTTAGCAAACCAATTTCAGCAGTTAACGCTGAACAAGCTCGACCCGAAAATAATAAAGCAGAAATCACAGGTCCCATTTCTCTTAAAATACTTAAAGCAATCATTGGTCCTAATTGAGAAAGCGCTCCAAATTTTTGTAATGTATGTATACCTTGTAAACTCAGCACTAGACCGATAAATAAGGCAGATACGAATATAATACCGAAAGACTGCACACCCAATTGGTATATTTGTTTGATAATATCGTCATAAAGCCCTTTATAGAGTGGGTTTTTTATTAAAATCTGGATAAAAAATACCACGGTACGCCCTAAGGAAGCGACCCAATTTAAAAAATTGAAGCCTATGGTTCTGGCCTGAATACTAAGATTCATACATTAAATCCTCAATATAAGGGATAGATGGGTAATGAAAGGGAAGCTCTCCTTCAAGCCTACCTTTCATAAACTGACTCACTTTTTTATGTCGAGAAGATTTTAAACTTTCAGGCGTCCCTTGAGCTAAAATCTGACCTGATTCAAACAAATAAACATAATCTGCAATTTCGCAGACTTCCTGAACATCATGGGTTACAATAATGGATGTCATATTCAAACATTGATTAAAATGTTTAATTAGATTTACGAGGACCTTCATACTAATCGGATCTTGTCCAGTAAATGGCTCGTCATATAACATTAACATTGGATCTAACGCTAATGAACGGGCTAATGATACGCGTCTTGCCATTCCTCCAGATAGTTCATGTGGCATTTTTTGATTTGCCCCACGTAAACCTACCATTTGAAGTTTCATTAAAGTAATTTGACGGATGATATCCTCTGATAAATGGCTGTGTGCACGAATAGGGTAGGCAATATTATCAAAGACATTCATATCGGTGAATAAGGCGTTGCTCTGAAACATATATCCCATTTTTTGACGGGTTAGTTGCATTTCAGTTTCAGATAATTTCAAAATATTCGAGCCGTTAAAAAATATTTCACCAGCATCGGCATGAATTAACCGGCTAGCCAATCGTAAAAATGAAGTCTTTCCACAACCGCTTGGACCTAGAATAGCAATGATTTTACCACGTTGGATTTTTAAATTTAAATCTTTAAAAATTTGCTTATCTTGGTAAGCAAGAGAAACATTTTTAAACTCGAGCAAGTGGTTTGTCATAAAAATCCATCTTTATATAGTGAAATTATCAAAAAATAAACACTGATAACTTGCGATACATCGAAATTAATAGTATTTTAATTTAGCAGATGATGACAATGAATGAAATATGAATTTTATTAAAATCGCTCTAAATGTTATAGAAATAGAATCAAGTGCGCTAATGAACCTTTCTCAAGCGATAAATGATGATTTTCAAAAATGTTGTGAATTAATTTTGGCATGCCCAGGAAAAGTCATTATAACAGGCATTGGTAAATCAGGTTTGATTGGGAAAAAAATTTCCGCAACACTCTCTAGCACTGGAACACCATCTATTTATTTACACCCCACTGAGGCTCTTCATGGTGATTTTGGGATGATCCAACAAAATGATATCGTCATTGCCTTATCTCATTCTGGATTTACTGAAGAACTGTGCAAGCTTATACCAGCTATTAAAGCACAGAATATCCCGTGTATTGCGATTACAAGTCAACCTAACTCACCCCTCGCCCAAGCATCAAACCTTCATTTGTGTTACGGGGAAGTTAAGGAAGCTTGTCCATTAGGACTTGCTCCCACATCCAGTACAACATGTGCGCTTGTACTCGGTGATGCACTTGCAGTTTCCTTGATTGAAGGTCGTCAATTTCGAGAAAAAGATTTTGCCATCAATCATCCCGGTGGAAGCTTAGGTAAAAAATTCATGACAGCCCAAGAATTATCACATCAGTCCCAACAAATGCCCATTGTCAAACAAGATGAATGTTTATTAAATGCATTAATTGAGATTTCAGCAAAAAAACTCGGAATGTGTTGTGTCATCAACTCTGATAACCAACTCATTGGCGTTCTAACTGATGGCGACATTCGCCGGCATTTAATAGTTGCAACCAATATTGAAAAAACACTGGTATATGAGGTAATGAACACGATGCCGAAAAGTATTCCAACCCATACATTGGCATTGGATGCTTTAAAAATAATGAAAAATAATGCCATAACAAGTCTTATTCTTGTTGATGAAACACACAAACCTCAAGGTATTCTACATATTCATGATTTACTCAAAGCAGGTTTAACAATTTAAGGAGATACAATTGAGCACCATTTATGATAAAGGCATACAAATTAAATGTTTAACTTTAGATCTTGATGGTGTCCTCACTGATGGGGGCTTATATCTAAACGATAAGGGTGAAGAAAGCCGTCGCTTTAATATTACCGATGGATTCGGCATTAAACTGTTAAAGGCATTGGGATTTCATGTTTGTATCATTACGGGTTCAAATGATGCTGTTGTTAGGCAAAGAATGCATCAATTGGGCATCGAACACTACTACACCAAATGCATACATAAATTAGAACCCTATGAAGATTTAAAACAAAAATTAAATCTGCAAGATCATCAGATAGCATTTATGGGGGATGACTACCAAGATATCGTGCTTTTAAAACGCGTGGGATTGAGTTTTGCTCCTGCAAATGCGATTGATCCGGTGAAAAATCATGTGGATATCGTTACACAAGCAAGCGGCGGACATGGCGCAGTTCGTGAAATCAGCGAATTTTTCATTAACTTGCATAATAAGTCTGATGATATTATCAACTACTTTAATCAATATCCATGTCAAGAACTCGACAAAGTTTTCTAATATTCCTAATTGGTGTTATCACACTTGCTTATGGCTATCGGCAATTAAAGTCCACCCATCCACAAGCAAGGCATGTGAGTTCAAAGCCCTCTTTTGACTCACTCATTCGAAATGTACACTGGATTGAATTCAATGAACATGGCGAAATTTCACAAGAGTTCTTTTCTCCAGAAATACGTGGTTATGCCAACCAAGATTTTTACGATATCATCACACCTCTTTTTAAGTTAACTCGGGAGAATGAGCTTTGGGAGATTCAATCTAATTTTGCGAAAGCTTACCACCATTCAGAAAAAATTGATTTAAATGATAATGTCTTAATCAAACATATGACAGCCAAAAGTAAAAATCCAGCTATCTTAAAAACCAAACACATCCAATATCTAGTGAAAGAACAAAAAGCTCAAACAAAACATCATGTCATTTTGGAACAAGGCAAAAACATCATTCATTCTGATGGCATGATAGCAAGTTTTAAAGAGCATGAAACTCTAAAACTCGGAAATGTTCTGGGAAGTTATCTTCCTGAAGCAAACCCCAAGTCATAACTTGCAGGCTTTTCTTGTTCGGCACCGTTCTCCCTTCGAGATGAAAATTGTGGGTGCACTTGAATCAGTTGAAAAAATGTTGCATCAATTCTATGTTCCAATTCTTTTTTAGGCAAAATTTTATTTACACGCATACAATGATTCAACATCTCTTGTTTAACCATCACTAAAGAATGCATACTCTGTGCCATATTTCCGGTGCAGCACTTTGCTTCAAAAACAGCTAAACATATTAAATCCATATGACACTTAATATCGAAATCAATCGCGTATTTTGAGAAATCTGTTTTCAATGCGTCATATAAATCTAAATCAAACTGAGGGTGAATTTTACAATATTCTTTATATACTTCTGAACCAATTAAATCCCATATTTTCTCAAACTGATTTGTGGAGAGAAGACGTAATAATTCAAAGTATTGAAATGTCCCTTCCTCAGAAATAACTCGGCTATTGATAACCTTCGTATAAGCCAATTGAAAATAATAATAGACATAAAACGTGTCATGGTAAGTTTTATCTAAAGGAAGATACTGTTTGTGCAACCAAATTGTTAAAGGCTCAAAATCTCGATAGTTAATTAACTTCCCTTCTACGGAATTTTTCAGTATGCCATTAAAACATTGATAGAGCTGTTGAAAAAAAAGAAATATAGAAACATTCATTTCAGTCGATAGCAATAATAAATAATAGAGATGTTCTTGAATCGTCAGGGTACTTTCAGGCAATAAAGGCATTTTTTGATGTATTAAATCTTTAAAAATTTGGTGAATCTGGTTGGCTTTATTTGTAGCAACATTCTGGTTGAGCCATTGTTTAAAATCAAGAGCCATCTGTCGGCACATAATATTATACAACTGCGTATTCCATTCCTTTTTTTCTTGGATATAGTATGCCAAAAAATGCGTTGTAGATTGAATTTGGGTTATTTGTTTTTTATTTGATAATGGGGTGTTTAATAATAATATGATTTTTGAAAACTGGAGTTGTTTGCCTATAAAACGCTTCCAAATTATATGATGATTTAAATCATTGAATATATTTCCATGCTCAAGCGATACTTTATTACGGTAATCATCTTCATTAGTCGGATGTTGAATTTTTAAAAAACAGAGGATGTTATCTGGAAATGGATGGTTGATTAGTAATTCTAAATTTTCCCAAGAATAAATTCTTCTTTGATGTAAAAATAAAAGTCCTTCAGCTGCAAATTGCATATTCGTTGTTGGTAACATTTCTGGGAGGGTTATCAATATAGATAAAAGTTCTTTATCTAACTCTTCCTTATATTTCTGATATAAACACTTAAAAAATTGTAGTGCTAGCGATTCAATATAAACCTCGTCCCCTACCTCTAATAATTCATTTTTAATGAGCATATCCCAAAAATAAAGTGAGATTAATGGATGAGCCGACCTATCTAGAATATGATTCCAATCTTCAAAAGTTTTTGTCGCATCATGGAGAATATATTGATGAGCTTTCAATCGAGATTCTGGATTGGAATGTGCCAAAAATTCATTAAGCAATTGATCATTCATGTCGAAATCATTTGCAAGAATGAATAAATGTACAGCCATTTCCAAATTGTCAGTCTTTAAAATAAGTAATAAATTCTCCAAAGTTAATTGATTATTTTCAAGTAATAACTCTGCAACAATCAATATATCTTCTAATAGACTTGAAGTTATTATTTTTTTTTCAAGTGCGTTCACAATTGTTTGCAAATCTAGTCGACGCTGATGGCATAGGATGATTATTTCAGCAAATTCTTCTGGAGAACCTGAATCAATGAGTAAATTTAAATGATATTCTTGGAATAAATTATTATTTTCTAAAATTCGAATTCCTATCAACAATTTCTCAAGTGATTCGAATGCAAGCGCTTTATCAAAACTATCAATAGAAATTTGATAGAACTTATGAAGCAAAACATACAAATGTGCAGATAAATCAGGATCTTTTTGAGTAATTAACCATTGGAACGACAATTCATCTAAATATTCATAAATTCTTAAATATTCTAATCCTATTGTTATAAAATCAATATTTTCGAAATTAGAAGTAAAAAAATCACAAATATCAAATTCAGGATTAATATCTAATAAGGCTATCAATAAATTAAAATTTTCATAAAAATATTCCGGGTATGGTAATTTCATTAATGAAATTATAAATGTCGGATATTCATAAACCTTTTTCGGTAATGACAATAGACATTCATAAGCAACGTGAAATGTATTCATTGCAAAATCTTTAAAAGATGGAATTATATAATCACTATTCAAATTTTTTGAATGAAGTGCAATATAAATTTGGGCTGCGCATTGCATTTGTTGAAGTGTTAACTGGGCATTTTTAGGAAAAAATAACCCCTGGAGAATGTTTGCATTTAAGCATCTATTTAAGGATAGTTCTATGAATATTTCATGAATATCTAATAATATTGATTCATTCATCTCCAGGGATAAATGTCGAAACAAATTGACATCAAATAATTGATTCAAGGCAAGGATGTGGGCGCATTGGATTAATAACCGAATCTTTTTATGAGAATTTTTATAATACTCGTCTATATCATAATTTCCCCATAAGCCTGAACCTATCATTTCTATAACCACTTGATTATAAATTTGTAATGAGATCTGTTGATTTTCAAACAACGTCATCATAAAAATTTGTTGTTCTTGAGTAAAATCCGCAATCATTGAAAATAACTCTTTGTAGTTTTCCCGAAATGCAACAATACAATGAAAGGCCATTTTTAACATAAAAAGACAATATTTAGATTCTGAGTAATTTAAATAGATACCTTCAAGCCACATCATATGCTCGGGAAGTAAATTCTGTAATTGTTCTAATAATTGATTTTCATTTAAAAAATGTTGGAATGCAGAAGAGATCACAATGACGTCCAAAAGATAAAATTTAAAACGCATGAAACTTAACAAATGTTTAAAAAAAACTCCAGTTAAACAAACAAAATCATTAGATAATTTTAAAAATAAATAAGACTTGATCGAGTAGAAGGGGGAGCAAAGTCCCCGTACCCTCACACCACCCGGCATACGGATCCGTACCAAGGCGGTTGACTAAACATTAGCAAACTTTTCAAAGTAATGCATTATGTGTAAAAGTGTGATTACCAAGGGAAACTGGCGGGATAAATACCAAGCGATTTTGTCGTAATTTAACATATCATGAATAAAAAAACAAGATGGACAATCCCATTCTCGAATAGATAAAAGCAGTGAATCTATTCGATAACCGCAGGTGGTGCGCCAATCGATATCCTCAAACAATATATTCAAAAACAAGAATCACCAAAATAATAAACGCTATCCATCCCCACACAATCGCTCTCGCGCTCGGGATGGAGAATTCCGCTTACATTAAGGATGGGTAAATTTTAAAGCAGTATACATCTAACACTGGAACATAAATTTAAAAAAGCTTGTTCGACTTCAACATTTAATCTCTGTTTAGGATGTACCTTATGCTAAAATAATTGTAAATATAACAAATCATTTTTTAATCATGATAAATAAGACTTTTTTACTATTGTGCATATTTTTTTCATTACCTATTTATTCACTTCCAGACGATAAAGAGAAACCCATTCACTTTACAGCAGGTATTATTGAGTGGGATCAAATCCATTATAAGGGAATATTTAAAAATAAAGTGAGTTTTATACAAGGTTCAACCGAGCTTTACGCAGAATCTGGTTATTCTGAAGGCGACGCTGAACATCAGTTTAATCAAATTGTGCTTTTGGGAAGCGAAAAACAACAAGCTCATTTTTTAATTCAACCGCAACCTAAAGAACAAGTCGTGCATGCCTATGCAAATAAAATGATCTACTTACCCTCAAAGAAATTGATTGAATTGCATGGGAATGTTAAAGTCACACAAGGACGATATCATTTCAATGCGCCTTTCTTACAATACAATACTGAAGAAAAGAAGATGCTTTCCAAAGCCTCTAAAAATGAATTAACCATTTTAACTGTAGACCCTGAAAAAAATGATAAAACATCTGCTCGAAGCCAAACATCTCAAAAAATCTTTTAAAAAACGCACGGTCGTTGAAAACGTGAATATTTCCATTGAAAGTGGAGAATGTGTAGGACTTTTAGGGCCTAATGGTGCTGGTAAAACCACTAGCTTTTATATGATTGTGGGCCTGCAAAGTTGTGATGAGGGCAGTATTCTTCTTAACGGCCAAGACATTACCCACAAAGCCATTCATGAACGTGCGCGTCTAGGCATTGGCTATCTTCCCCAAGAAGCCAGTGTCTTTCGAAAAATGTCTGTTCAAGACAACATTTATTCTATTTTAGAATTCCAAAAAGATTTAACGCAAGACGAACGAAAAGGAAAACTTGAGCAGTTATTAACGGATTTTAATTTACATCACATCCGAAACTCTTTAGGTATGAGTTTATCGGGTGGAGAACGCCGACGTGTTGAAATATCTAGAGCACTCGCCACCTCACCTCAATTTATGTTACTTGATGAACCCTTTGCAGGTGTTGATCCAATTTCAGTCGGTGATATTAAACATATCATTCGTCAACTCTGCGATAAAAATATTGGCGTATTGATTACCGATCACAACGTTCGTGAAACTTTAGATATTTGTAAACGTGCATATATTGTGAACAAAGGAAATATTCTTTGTCATGGATCAACAGAAGATATTTTAAGCAATGAACAAGTCCGACAAGTTTATCTAGGACAAGAATTCACTATCTAGTTTTTGTATTTAGAAAAGGAATGTTTTATATGATTAGTGTATTTGATTTATTCTCTATTGGCGTGGGTCCGTCAAGTTCTCACACTGTTGGTCCAATGATTGCAGGGCATGCGTTTGTTGAGCACCTCGAAAATCTAAATATTCTCAATAAAACACAGCACATTGAAGTTGAATTATATGGCTCATTAGCACTTACAGGTAAAGGGCATGCAACAGATCTAGCAGTATTAAATGGCTTATCTGGCTTTACACCCGAAACCGTTGATCCTCAAAGTATCAAACCACTTGTTGAAGAAATTTCAACATCACATCGCATTAAATTAAACCAAAAACATGCCATTGCATTCAATGTTCAAGAAGATTTAAAGTTTTTTCAAAAAGTATATTTACCGAAACACAGCAACGGGATGATTATTAAGGCTTATGACAAAAATAATCAACTTCTATTCAATGAGACCTATTATTCCGTTGGCGGTGGATTTATTGTGACTGATAAAGAGTTTGATACCCCAAAAATTGAAAAAAATCCACCGCCGTTTCCATTTCATTCTGGACAAGAACTTTTGGATTTATGTAAATCGAATCATTTGAGCATTACTGAGCTCATGATGAAAAATGAAATGACCTGGCATACACATGATGAGATTATCAAAGGTATTCAGCATATATCTGATGTGATGCTCAATTGTATTCATGATGGATGCACACATCCAGGCACCCTTCCTGGCGGACTCAATATCAAACGACGCGCGCCTAATTTATATCAAAAATTACTTGATGAACAAGGTGTAAAAACCAAGTATGAACATAGCGATGTTTTAAGTCGACTTAACCTCTATGCCATGGCTGTCAACGAAGAAAATGCAGCGGGTGGGCGGATTGTCACGGCACCAACTAATGGTGCAGCGGGAATTATTCCTGCTGTCTTAAAATACATGGGTGATGCACACGGTAAAAGTTCCATTGATGATAAAGTAACTTATTTCTTAAACGCTGCTGCAATGGGAATATTATACAAAACGAACGCCTCTATTTCTGGCGCAGAAGTAGGTTGTCAAGGAGAAGTCGGTGTTGCTTCATCAATGGCAGCAGCTGCATTAACGGCTGTTTTAGGTGGAACAATAGATCAAATTGAAAATGCTGCTGAAATTGCGATGGAACATCATTTGGGAATGACCTGTGATCCTGTTTTAGGACTTGTTCAAATTCCTTGTATTGAGCGCTNNAAGCGGTAAATGCCTGCCGTATGGCTCTAATGGGTGATGGAACTCATTACATATCTCTCGATAAGGTGATTGCAACAATGAAACAAACGGGAATCGATATGCAAAGCATTTATAAAGAAACCTCATTGGGTGGCTTAGCTGCTGGCGTTAACCACCCTGAGTGCTAAAAAATCAAGCGAGAACTTTGACGAATCGTGATTCAGGATGCGACTCTTTCAAACCAAACATCACGATCAACAAACTAATTAAATAACATAATGGCATCACAATAAGTGCTTGTTGGTAAGCATGCGCCCCATAGACTGGGACGCCATTAACGATATGCCAATCTTGACTATGGTGTAGAAATATTCCGACCAATGGCTGAAAAATAGAACCCCCAATCAAAACAGATAAATTGTTGAATCCAGATGCGGTTCCAACCATTTGAGGTGGATTGTAATCACGAACCACTGCAAAACTCACAGATTGGCCACCTGCACCTAATCCCAATATAAACAACATCACATTCGCAAATTGAAAAGACATATGGTCATCAAATAAGATAAAGGATGTAGCAATAAGACCCATCAAAGAACTTAAACCCAAAGCAAGACGTCGGTTTTCTAATTTATCACTTAACCAACCTAATAATGGGCTACCCAATCCAATACCAACCCAAATGATGCTACACATTCCGGAGGCGACAACCACAGAAATATTGAATTTAGCTTGCAAATAAGGAACGCCCCAAAGCGCTGCAAAAACAGCAATTGGCGTCCATATTGAAAATGCATAACCACCAATCTTCCAAGTATGAGTTTTACCACAAACAGCTATAAAACGTTTCCATTCTTCTTTTAAACCAGGTCCCGTTTTATAGGTTTCATGGTTATCTGGGTAATCGCGGACAAAAAACCAGAGAAGAATGGATAAACCTATTCCTAATAAAGCTAAGATAAAGCTCGCTTGCCGCCAACCGACCAAATGGATCATCCATGCCAAAGGCATTTCTCCAAAAATCGCACCAACAGAACTCATCAATTGAGCAATTCCAGCCAGAATCGCAAAATGATGTGCAGGAAACCAACGTGAACAGAGAACCAGTACACCTATAAAAGAAAAGGCGGAACCTATACCTATCATAAAACGCCCTAAAGCCGCTGTAATCACACTATCGGTTGAGGCAAAGAAAAAAGAACCAAATGCACATAATAATAAGGCAAAAGTCATTAGTTTTCTTGGGCCAAATCTATCAAACATCAATCCCGCGGGAAGCTGCATGGGTGCATATGCGTAAAAATAAAACGCTGAGATAATTCCAAAACCCTCGGCTGTTACATGAAAAGTTTTCATCATGGGTTCAGCCATTACGCTTGGCGCAACTTGTAAGATGAACTCATATAAGTAAAAACATGATGCTAAGAAAAATATTGTGTAAGCCTTAACCATTAAGCTTCTATCTTTTTGATTCATAATATTCCGCATAAAATTAAAACACTCTTGATTAAACCCAAACGAGTATACATTGTCAATCACTATTCACAAATCAAACCCACCAATTGATGACCTATATTTCCGCCCATAATAGAGTGTAGATTAATGGATTGTTGTGTATACCTCATCCACCCAAGCCATGCCATCATCATTGCTTCTAAATAATCTTCAGAGACTCCTGCTTCACTGGTCGTACGAACATGATATTGGTTCAGTTCAATTTTTATTCCTTTTAAAATTTCTAAATTTTTAGCGCCTCCTCCGCATATCCATACTTCACGATTGACAGGTAATTGCGTTTTAATTTGTTCTGCAATGACCATAACCGTATAAGCACATAAAGTAGCTTGTACGTCTTGAGGTGATAAATGAAATCCTTGTAAATAATTCTCCAACCAACCCATGGAATAATATTCTTTCCCGATACTTTTAGGATATTGAGTGGTTAGAAAAGCATCCTGAGACATCTGCTCTAGCAATTCATATGAAATCGTTCCAGATGCAGACCAGGCTCCTTGGCTATCAAAATGCAATTGTAAATTTTTTTCTATCCATGCATCCATCAAACAATTACCAGGTCCTACATCATAACCTTCCATACGTTGTGGTGAAATAAAACTGATATTGCTTATGCCGCCAATATTCACAACGGCTGCTTCTTGTGTTTTACCAAACAATTGTTGATGATAAATGGGGGCTAAGGGAGCACCCTGCCCCCCAGCTGCTATATTGGCATTACGAAAATGAAATACCACTGGCCTTGCACACAATTGAGAGATGGTATGTGGACAACCCATCTGCCAAGTAAAGGGAAGGTATCCTTTGGGTTGGTGACAAACGGTTTGACCATGGGAACCAATCACTCTAAGCGCATTTTTTTGCTGGGGCGTCATTTGTTGTATCATTTGATTTGCGGCATTCGCGAATTCTAAACCAATTTCTCGATCTAATTGAGCAAAAAAAGACGCATCGAAACATTCACCATTCATGACTTTTTTGACTTTTTCATAAATGGTTGCGGAATATGGGAACGTTTTTGCTACAATCAATTGATGTTGATGGACATCAATCACGGCCACATCAATACCGTCCATACTGGTTCCGGACATTAAACCGAGGGCAAATTCCGTCATTTAAAATCCTTTTGAACGGGAAAAAGTTTATAAAAATTGTTAGTCGTTGCTTCCGCAACTTTCTCAACTGAAATACCACGTAAAGAAGCTATCGCCTCACATACATATTTGACCCATGCAGGATGATTTGATTTGCCTCGATAAGGCACAGGGGCAAGATACGGGGAATCCGTTTCAATTAGCAAGGCATCTAAAGGAACTTGACGGGCCACATCATGAACGATACTTGCATTTTTGAAGGTTACAATTCCAGATAATGAAATCATGAAATCTAAATCAAGTGCTTGTTTTGCAACCGCCCAATCTTCGGTAAAACAATGCATGACCCCTCGAGCATCACGTGCATTTTCTGATTTTAATATATCAATCGTATCTTCAGAGGCCTGACGTGTATGGATAATCAAGGGCTTTTTGACTTGTTTAGCAGCATCAATATGTTGGCGAAATAAGTCATGCTGAATTATCTTATCTGAGGGTTTTTTAAGATGGTAATAATCTAATCCTGTCTCACCGATGGCAACACAGCGAGGATGGCGCGCTTCTTTTACCAACCATTCCGTCAAGGATTTTGATGCGACACTTGTTGGATGCCAACCCACTGAATATGAGACTTCGGGGTGTCTTTCCGAAATTTTTTTGAGTTCATCAAGGTCTTCGATTTCAACTGAAACTGTTAAAAAATG
>DDPL01000003.1:22789-45237 GCA_002342175.1 Legionellales bacterium UBA2469
CCCCACTAGCCTTTGCAGTTAAGAGTACATTAGCTAAATCACCATTAAAATCGGATAAATCAATTCGATTAAGGTGGCAATGAGAGTCTACAATGACAGAATATTGTTTTTGCATAAAATAATTTAATTTTTTCTAAAGATTTTATTTTAATCCATGTAGAACTAAAAACAAACGAGTTAATTGCAAATTCGTTTGTAAACTCGACTGAATTCTCAACTGTTTCCTAAGTCCAATAAGCGCATCCCAGAACTGCCACCACATTTGCTCAGGAATTGTGATACTTGCTATAAATTCTGCCGAATTACACTGCTCGGCAGTTTGTAATATTTCAATAACCCGCATGGTATAAAATTGCAAAAACCATAATGAATCATCCAATGTATAAGGTTCAAACAAACGGACCAATGATGCAACATCCATTTTTTTTTGCAGATAATCATGTAGATGCCTCACCAATTGTGGATATTGCTTTAAAATATCCCTTCGTGAATCATCATCTCCCATGAATAAAGAAGCTGTTTCTGCAGACAATGGACTTCCGGATTGTATTTCAAATTGCCAACAACGACTAAGAATGGTTTTGGGGAGTAGCGAGCTATTTTCAGCTGATAATAAAAAAAAGACCTTACTTTGCGGTTCTTCTAATAATTTTAATAGGGCATTAGCTGAAAAAGCATTTAATGCGTCGGCTCCTTCAATAAACACATGGATAGCCTTACCAATCTTGGGGCTGAGCATGCATTCTTGTTGCAAGTCGCGTATTTGCTCTATTTTGATAGGATGTCCTGCTTGTTGTGCCTGAACCCACAATAAATCCGGATGATTTTCATGTTTTAACAAAAGACAACCCTCACATTCTCCACAAGCTGAAAAATGATTGCATGCGCACAATGATTCCCATTCTTTAAAAAATGAATGGGTTTCTTTTAGAGCGCCTTGAATTAAGATGACTGGCGGTAAACGACTATTTTTCTTGATTGTTTGTAGAATTTGGAAAACATTAATCATGCTGCGCCCTTGAAAACCATTTCTGTAACTTGGTTTGAATATCCAATTGAACTTTTGAAAAATTCTGATTCGCATCAATGATTAAAACGTTTGGATAATCATGGATACTCGTCTCATAATTTTCTAAAATTCGAACAAAATAATCCTGAGGGTTTTGATCAAAATGATCTCCTTCTCCGCGCTCCTGAATTCTCAATTGACTCACTTCAGGACGAACGGATAAGTACAACGTTAAATCTGGTTTTCTTGAAGGCATCACTGCTTTTGAAATTTTTTTAATCATTTGCATATCGACACCATCCGTTCCTGCTTGATAAGCAAAAGTTGATAGTTCATGTCTATCCAGAATAATCGAGCAACCCTCATTAAGAGATGGTAAAATAACGGTCTGTAACAGTTGAACACGTGCCGCATACATCAATAAGACCTGTGAAGGTCCTTCAATCTCAAAGGCAGATGATTTAAAGATTGTGCGTATAGCTTCACCCAAAGGCGTTCCACCAGGTTCGCGCAAGCTTAAATATTTCATACCATGCGATTTAAAAAATTCTTCAATGGTTTGAATGGCAGAGGTTTTTCCTGCGCCATCAATACCCTCTACAACCAACCAAAACCCCTTATTTTGCACGATGATGATCCTTTAGATACGTTTTAACGGCTTTTTTTTGTCCAACATAATTTTCTGAAAACGTATGGCGTCCATCGCCTTTGGCGACATAATAAAAAAATTTTGATTTTGTTGGATGGGCTGCTGCTACTAATGCACTCAACCCTACCATGGCAATGGGTGTTGGCGGTAATCCGCGGTATTTATAAGTATTGTATAAGCTGTTTATCTTTAAATCTTCTTTTTTAAGCAGCACATGTTTACAACCAGGTAAAGCATACGCAACCGTTGGATCCATTTGTAATCCCATACCAATTCGAAGCCGATTGATCAATACACCGGAAATTAATTTTCTCTCCTCTGGATCAGCCGATTCCTTTTCGATAATTGATGCAGCGATTAGCATCTCATAAGGATTTTTATAAGGTAGATCAGGATCCCGATCATTCCACATTGCATTCAATTTTGTTTGAAGCATGTCATAGGCTTGTTTCAAAACCGGTTGAATACTTTGATGAAAGGGTTGAGTATAAGTCGAAGCAAATAACAAACCTTCCAATGAATGATATTCATTTTGAAAAGGCAACAACATATCAGCATGATAAATGTACTCTTTAGACTGTTCTAATTGATTGAGCAATTCACAAAAACGCATCCCTTCGATAATTCGAAATGGAACTTTATAAATATCCCCTTTTACAACTTTTTGGACAATCATCCATATAGTGTCTTGGGGATTCACTTGATAATATCCACTTTTTAATTGGTGAGAATATTTTAAGAAACGTAGAAAAAATCGAAAAGTATTGGTATTGGTAATTAATCCTTCATTTTTTAAAATATTCGCAAATGTTTTTGCATTTGATTGAGGGGGGAGTTCGAATTGAATTTGATGGTTAAGTGTATGAGAAAAAAAAGTATAATAAAATTGCCACGTCCGCATGGTTATAAGTGCAATACATCCAAATATGATATAAAGCCACGTGCGCGGCAATTTTTTACTTTTTATCATTATTATTTTATTTTTTTAAAAATAATTGAGCCATTGGTTCCACCGAATCCGAAAGAATTACTCATTACACAATCAATTTGACGTTCTTGTTTATGGTGAGCAACAAAGTTTAAATCGCATCCATCTTCAGGGTTATCTAAATTAATCGTTGGCGGGGCAACTTGGTCTTGAATCGATAATACACTAAAAATGGCTTCAACCGCACCAGCAGCACCCAACAAATGTCCTGTCATCGATTTGGTCGAACTGACTGCTAACTCATATGCATGGGTTCCAAACACATTTTTAATGGCCTTGGTTTCATTAATATCATTCATATAAGTTGATGTACCGTGCGCATTAATGTAATCAATATCATGAACAGACAAACCTGCATCAGATAAGGCAGAATGCATACATGCCATTGCCCCTTCACCAGATTCATCAGGCGCCGTAATATGATACGCATCACCAGACATGCCGAATCCTGCAAATTCAGCAAGAATATTTGCACCACGCTTTACAGCATGCTCATACTCTTCAAGGACTATAACACCAGCCCCTTCGCCCATCACAAAACCATCTCGGTCTTTATCCCAAGGACGAGAAGCTTTAGTTGGTTCATCATTGCGCTTAGATAAAGCACGTACCGCTGAAAATCCAGCAATGCATAATGGAGTATTGGTCATTTCTGCGCCACCACAAATCATGACATCAGCATCACCATATTGAATTAAGCGAGCAGCAAGTCCAATGTTGTGCGTACCTGTGGTACATGCAGTAACAACGGAAATATTTGGGCCCTTTATGCCATGCTTAATGGAAATTTGTCCCGCAACCATGTTGATAATTCCAGCAGGAATAAAAAAAGGAGAAACCTTCTTCGGTCCGCCTTGCATTAATTTTTCCTGATTATTTGTAATGGTTGCAATTCCGCCAATTCCAGCACCAACAGCCACACCGCATCGGTGCGCATTATCGGATGTAATAACCAAGCCAGAATTTTGAATTGCTTCATCCGCAGCCACCATTCCATACTGCGTAAACATATCCATTTTTCGAGCTTCTTTAATTTCAAAGTAGTTTTCAGGGTGAAAATTTTTTACACGAGCCCATATTCGAGTCGAGTAATCAGAAGTATCAAAATCCTCAACATTGGTTACTCCACTTACACCATTTAATGCGTTTGCCCATGTTTCTTTAACATTTAAACCTAAAGGGGTTATCATTCCTAATCCGGTAACCACCACTCGTCTCTTGCTCAAGAAAATTCTCCTTTATGTGAAGCATAAAAAAAACAGCGGGAAAATACAATGTACTTTCACCACTGTTTCCATGCAATATTACTTATCTTTATTTAAATTTGCTTCGATAAAATCAATTGCTTCTTGAATGGTTGTGATTTTTTCAGACTTTTCATCAGGAATTTCTGTTTCAAATTCTTCTTCCAAAGCCATTACCAATTCGACAGTATCTAAAGAATCCGCACCTAAATCATCGACAAAAGAAGCATCATTACGCAATTCTTCCTCTTTAACGCCCAATTGTTCAACAACAATTTTACGAACTCTTTCTGCTACATTACTCATTCTATTAGATTCCTCTATAAATTAAATCAAATAATATATGGTAGTATTATAGTATAAAATTTATACCATGTACATTCCACCATTCACATGAATTGTTTGTCCAGTTACATAACTAGCATCATCAGATATTAAAAAAGCAACAGCTTTAGCGATATCATCAGGTTGTCCCAAACGTTTCATTGGAATTCGTTTCATCAATTCGTCTTTAACCATATCTGGTAAAGCATCTGTCATATCTGTTTTTATAAATCCAGGAGCAACAACGTTAACCGTAATTCCACGGCTTGCCATTTCCTGAGCAAGCGATTTAGAAAATCCAACAACACCTGCTTTCGTAGAAGTATAATTGACTTGTCCACTATTACCAGTAAATCCAACAATAGAAGCCAAATTAACAATACGTCCCCATCGGGCACGAAACATATTTTTTATACATGCTCGAGATAAACGAAAAACACCTGTCAAATTGGTCTCAACGACATCAAACCATTCTTCATCAGTCATCCTTAATAATAAATTATCAGCGGTAATGCCTGCATTATTAATTAAAATCTGAGGTGCTAAATTTCTTTCGACAAGAGATTCTATGGTTTTATCAATTGCATCTGAATCTTTTACATTTAAAACGATTCCTTCGCCACACCCAAATTTTTCATTCAGATGCGCGGTAATTTTATCAGCGCCTGATTGAGAGGTTGCTGTACCTATAACATAATATCCACGGCCACATAATTCATCCGCAATAGCTTCACCAATCCCTCGACTTGCCCCTGTTACCAAAACAACTTTTTTTGTATCACTCATTTTAAACGACATCCCATTGTGGTAAATGATTTACTTCATAACAAAAAACGGCATTTATTTGTGGAATTGTTCGTTTTGCAAGACCACATAGTACTTTGCCCGGCCCACATTCTACCAATAGATTAACTTGATTATGATTAAAAATTTCTAATGTTCTTGTCCATTGAACAGGAAAATAAAGCTGTTGAGACAACAACACTTTCATTCTTTCTACATTATTGTAAATTGAAACATCCACATTACTTATTAATTGAAATTCAGGAATATTCATCGGTGTGGATTTTAGAACATTATAAAATTTTTCAGCCGCTGGCAACATCAAGCGACAATGACATGGAACACTTACAGGCAATATTTTAGACATTCTAGCACCTGCTTTTTCAAATTCAGGCAAGGATTGTTCAACCAATTCAATATGTCCTGCAATCACAACTTGCCCAGGTGCATTTAAATTTGCAGCTTCTAAGCTCTTTCCGGGGTGCTGAGAAACAATTTTATGACAAATTTCCTCTACAACGGCATTATCTAGGCCAATAATTGCAGCCATTGCGCCTTTTTCTTGTCGAACTGCATCTGTCATCAGTTCTGCTCGCATTCTTACCAAGCGAACTGCATCTTTAAAATCAATCGCTTGGGCTGCCACCAATGCGGCATATTCGCCTAAGCTATGACCGGCCATCATTTGAGGTCGTGGCATCCCATGTGCTTGCAAAAAACGATACATGGCAACATCGGAAATTAGCATAACAACTTGAGTGTTCATTGTGTCATTTAAATCTAATTCTGGACCGTTTTGAACCATAGACCAAAAGTCTATGCTTAAAACAGATTGAGCTTCTTGAAATGTATTGACAATGATATCAGATGATTCACCGATGCTTTTTAGCATTCCAACAGATTGTGATCCTTGACCTGGAAACATACAAGCCAACTTCATAATATTATCCTTTTAAATTATAAGATTAAGCCCTGGTTGATAAAATCATTTATTTTTTCGCGCACCAAGTCAACTACATTATTTTGTACTTGTAAAAGGGCTTGTTGAATCGCATTTTCAAATCCCAGTATAGAGGCACTTCCATGACTCTTGATGACAATTCCATTTAATCCGATTAATGTAGCTCCGTTATATCGCGTGGGATCTAAACGTTTTTTTAGTTGATTGAGAATTGGTTTGGCTAAAAGACCGACCATTTTGGTATACCAGTTTTGGTAAAATACATTTTTGAGTTGCCGTATAATCATTTTGGCTAAGCCCTCACTTGCTTTTAGAGCCACATTACCGACAAATCCATCACACACAATTAAATCACAGTCACCCATGTAGAAATGATCACCTTCAACGTAACCAACATAATTCATTAATTTACAGTCATTAAGCATATGCGCTGTACGCTTGACCTGATCATTACCCTTCATTTCTTCAACGCCGATATTAAGAACGCCAACTTTAGGTCGTGCAATATGGTCCACGGCTTGAATAAGTGCATAACCCATCACTGAAAATTGAAATAAGTGCTCTGCACATGAATCTAAATTTGCACCTAAATCAATAACGCGTGTTTTACCATGCATGCGAGGTAGTTCAGCAATTATTGCAGGTCTATCAATGCCAGGTAATGTTTTCAAGACAAAACGCGCAGTTGCCATGAGTGCACCGGTATTTCCGGCACTGACAATGGCTTGAGCACGGCCATCTTTAACCGCATTAATGGCCAATCGCATCGAAGATTGTTTTTTATTTCTTAAGGCAACTGAAGGAAGCTCATCCATTTCTACAATTTCAGGAGCATGCTGAATATGACATCGTGATACTAAATGTGATGGATAAACATTTAATGCTTGTTTAAGCAAGGGTTCGTTTCCAAAAAGCATCAACTCTAAGCGTGGATGCTTTTTAAGAGCTCGCATTGATGCCGGGATAATCACAGATAATCCGTGATCACCACCCATGGCATCAATTGCTAAAGTAATCTTTTCCAAGGGAATTACTCATTATCTTCAAAAACAGCTTTTTCAGTATCAATTACTTTACGACCACGGTAAAAACCATCAGCTGTCATATGATGACGAAGATGTGTTTCACCTGATACTGGATCAGTTGATAATGTTGGTAATGTTAAAGCATCATGTGAACGACGCATATCTCTTCTTGAACGAGACTTTTTATTTTGTTGTACAGCCATTTTCCACTCCTCAGGAACATTCTTAAATAGGGACGAATTGTATATCTATTTAAGCAATAAGCCAATAGCATAGCTTAAAAGTTTAAGCATATTCACCAAACGACATTTTAATCTTTTGCATGGCATTGATCAATCTTTTTATGAAAATTTGGTAAATATAGGTGCAAATCGTCAATCAATATGTCGTTTATTTCAAGAATAAAATCCGAAGCAACAATTAAATCATATGAGGACTGATATTGTTGTGCTATCTCATCACTGCTACAAATCGCAATTTGCGACGTATGCTCAAATGGTTGAGAACATTCCTCCATACAACGTTGGCACTGAATTTTAGGATAGGCCTTTTCATGAATAGTTAAAAGATTCAACGGCCCTTCCTTTTCAACTTCATATGAAAATGTCATTTCAATGGGCTCTATAACAAAAGAAGGTAATCTATCCTCTAAAATAACTTTAATGTCATGATTTTTATCATTATTTACTTTTTTGCGCATATCTATTTTCATTATTCAACCTTTAAAATCTTTACATATTCTTTTGCCATATCTTCTGAGGCTTTCGCAAGCCCCGTATTTTTAAACAATCCATGGCTGCCTAGGGTTAAGGTTCCTCCGCCAACACAGATTCCAAGACCTAGAGCAACAGAACCAGAGGGTATAACAGCTAAAGCAAAACCCGCTGCAATAAAAGCTGCGCCTAAAATCATCATGATATTCCCTAATTGTTTATAGAGTAAATCTGTACTTCCTTGATAGATTCTGCAGCGCTTAACATAAGCACGATAAGAAATTTTTTCTTGTAAAAAATCACGCGTATCGATAAGCGCAATGGCGAGCTGTCCCTGATCATACCCATTTTGTTGCATCTTGTTCACTAATTTTAAAAAATCATTCAGTTTTTTTCGACAGTCTTTTGACAATTTTCGACGTAAGAAGAGCTCTATATCCTGATAAGATTGTTGATAAATCTCCTGACGATAAGCCTTTATATCATAATCTTGTCTAAGATTGCCATCACTGGCACACAAACAAAATGATTTAGAAATGAGTAATAATTCTTTTATGACAAGCTGTTTTTTTAATATTTTTTTTAATTTGATCTGTTGTTTTGATAGAGGTTGTAGTATCCCGACGTAATTATGATTAATTTCAACCTTTTTTATGGAGGCGGGCAATTTCAATAAAACTTGCGTAAAGTCTCTATCCTTCCAATTTTTATAAATGTTATTTTTAAGCGATAGCGTCTGAATCGAGGTGGGTAGTGCAGATAAAATGTTTTGGTTATCTTTTTTACAAGTTAAGCCCAGCATATTTCCATCAAGCTGAATCGATTGCAAGGTTTGAGGGAAGGTTTTTAGAGCTCGAACAAAAGCATCAATATTTTCCATTTCACCTAAATTGTTATCACTCAAATTTAGATGTTGTAATTTTGGTGATAAACGACTAAAAATCCTCGAAAAATGCTGCGCAGGGATTTTATTTAAACATGTATTCGCCAAACTGAGTGTAAGTATAGGAGGCATTGCTTCAAAAATAGCTTCTAAATCATCGATTGAAAATTGATTTAATGGATTTCCTGATATATTTAAATATCCTAATTTTCTTGGCAATGAGCTCATAATTTGCTCAACATGGTTGGCGTTAAGTTGATTCAGTGCGGTGTTATCCAATAGAATTGTATTTATATCTTCTGGCAAATCTAAAAATCCATCGATTATATCTTGAAAAGAAAAACTATCGAATTGAACATGACTAAAATTCAATGTTGAGTTCTGTAAGGAGCGGGATAGTATTCCTTCAAAATCATTAACTTCTGAGACGTCACTTTGAAAATCTGAAACATCACTTGACCGTTCACTTTGATTATGTACTACCAATGCTTGTGAAGAATTAAACATAGAGGTTCTAAATGTTTTTAATCCCTTTGAAGCACTAAACATAACGATATCCCTTTTTTTATTCAATAATCCTCTGTTGGATTCTATTTTTACATATCAATACTTTCATTCCAATTGTGAAATATAGATTTTTTTGTCTTCATGATGTCCTCCATTTTTTTAATGATTTTAAGTTTTTTTTTTTATAATAATAATTAAGTGAAAAAAATCATAAAAATTGGTATGATAATGCCCAATTTATCGTGTTTAATATTTTAATATGACATCAAAACAAAAAGTGATTATCGGTTTATCAGGCGGCGTTGATTCATCGGTATCCGCTCATCTCCTTCTTGAAGCAGGCTTTGAGGTAGAAGGTCTGTTCATGAAAAATTGGGAACAAGATGATTATCCTGGTTTTTGTGCTGCTGCCCAAGATTTAGAAGATGCACAAAAAGTTTGTGATAACTTAAAGATTCGCCTTCATACCGTAAACTTTTCAAAAGAATACTGGGATAAAGTTTTTCAAATCTTTTTAGATGAATACGCTCAAGGAATTACCCCAAATCCTGATGTTTTATGTAATAAAGAAATTAAATTTAAATCGTTTTTCAACCATGCCTTAGAACTGGGTGCTGATTGGATTGCAACAGGTCACTATGCAAGACGTTTAGATGTTCAAGGTGAGGCTGCGTTATTTCAAGCGAAGGATTTTCAAAAAGACCAAACCTATTTCTTACATGGGATGCCGCGTGCTACATTACAAAAAACACTTTTTCCCCTCGGTTCTTATTTAAAATCGGAAGTTCGAGGAATCGCCAAAGATTTAAATCTCGATAATCATGATAAAAAAGACTCCACTGGCATTTGTTTTATTGGTGAACGTAATTTTAAAACTTTCCTAAAAGACTTTTTACTTGCGAAACCTGGCAATATTGTAACATCTGAGGGAAAAATCATCGGCGAACATCAAGGCATCATCTTTTACACCATTGGCCAACGCCAAGGTTTAGGCATTGGAGGTGTTAAAGGTTCTCACGATAATCCTTGGTTTGTTGTTGATAAAAACACACAAACCAATGAACTCATCGTCGCACAAGGCGATCAACATCCCCGTCTATTCTCACAAGGTCTAATTTGCGGCCCTATTCATTGGCTAACTGATATTCGCCAAGAACAATACCCCTTAACCTGCTCTGCAAAAATTCGTTATCGCCAACAAGCAGAGCCATGTTTATTATCTTTGGAAGATAATAAACAACATTATGTACAGTTTTCAGCCCCTCAACGAGCCGTTACACCGGGACAATATATTGTGTTCTATGATAAACACCGATGTCTTGGTGGGGCAAAAATTATTCAATCGATTTCATAACATGAGGAATATGCAAATGATCAGTTTTAGTCAAAGCGCTGCAGATAAAGTAGCATCTTTAATTGCTGAGGAAAACAACCCCAACCTTTTTCTTAGAATTTATGTAACCGGTGGCGGTTGTTCAGGTTTCCAATATGGTTTTTCATTTGATGAAGAGCTTCATGACGATGATACAATTATTGAACAAGCAACTTCAGTCTTAAGTTCACCTGTAAAGCTTGTGATTGATGCCATGAGCTATCCTTATCTTCAAGGCGCAGAGGTTGATTTTAGCTCTGGTCTTCAAGAAGAATTCATCATCAGAAATCCAAATGCTAAAACAACTTGCGGTTGTGGCTCATCTTTTTCAATGGATGATGAATAATTTAGTAAGATTTTACAATCACACGCGTTCCAATACGAATGAAGTTTTTCGATAACCAATACGCATCTTTGGTATGAACACGAATACATCCATGACTTGCATTGTAATTTGGAACATCATCAGAACCGTGTATTGCATAATATTTACTAAAAAACATGCAATAAGGCATCCTAGCCCCACCATAGGGGCGAGGATATCGACTCGAACGGCATGATGAAGAACCTTTAGACCAAACACTATATGTGCCTGAAGGTGTACGACATGAGCGATGAATATCCTTGCACCAACCTGAACCCCCAGAACCATGTCCAGTTCGAACAACGGTTCCATTATCATTAATTGCTTTCCACTGTTGTGTTCTCGGACTAAATATAAAGGTATTGGCAAAAGCGGGTAGGGTCGTTCCTAATATTAGTGCGATACTTGTAAATGCTGTTTTAATAAAAGCAGAACTCATGATAATCTTCCTTGATTGTTGAACTTGCAAATTAATTATAGCACAATGTGTTTAAATTATATTCATATATGGATTTAAATCGATCATGAGGATTATTCAATTTAAAGATGTCATCCCTGATTCTCCTTATGCGCTGCTTACAAGCTCATTTTTTAGAGAACAGGCTGTTCATATCATTATTCATTACTATCGTCATTGGAAATATAATAAAAATGACCCAATTATTCGCCAACACATTCAGGAACCTGATGATGATGGCTTTTATGACCATTTGGCATCATGCATCCTAAACCAAAACTTTCATCACATCCATTATAATACCCCTGATTTTATTAGACGTTTGTTTGGGGCATTACGTCATAACATCATCAACCTCAATGAATTTCTAACAATCCAGTTATTGTATGAGCTTATTAATGCATTTCACTCCGGAATAATGCCAGAAAACGCTCATCGATTATTTGAAAAATACAGCCTTTATAATCCTTTGGGACCATTTACTCCCCGACGTTTTATAAATTACTGGGGAATCTATGAAAACCGTTGGCTTGATTTTTTAAATCAAGACGAACAAAAAACATATATGCATTACTATACAATAGAAGCTCCCCAGTCCTTTGTTCTGGCATTCTTATATTTTGCTTTGAATGGCCCTCAATTTGAATTGAATTACGAGGAGTTACTCATAAAAATGGTGCAACGTGCACAGGTTACCCCGGAGCTTATCCAGGACTGTTTAGAGAATATTCATTCATTAAAAGAAAATCCAACCCCCGAGAAAGCAAAAAAAATCAAGCATTTCCTTAATGTATCATTTGCTAAAGAACAGGAACGACTTCCTGAGCATGTCAGAAAAATGAATACCAGCTCTATGCGTTTCTTAGCACTGCTCTATAAAATAAAAACCCAAATCCCAACGATATGTGAGCACAATGGAAGCTTTTATTTTATTCTTATTCACATTGAAGGGCTAAACCAACTGCAAAAAATTGTTCATCCTGGGGAAAGCGTTCTTCCAACCCCAGTTTTAGGACCGGTATCAACACGTATGATTCGAGCATATGATGAAATTCCTGAAAGAGTGAAAAGTGGAAAACCCCTCTCTTTGGGACAACAACTTCTAAATACATTGTTTCCAGATGCTCAAAAACTAAAGCATGCATCAAGACCTGTAGAGGTTCGTCATCCGGATGTCCGTCATAATCATCAACCTCATGGCTATAAAGTTCATCCATTTTTTTTAAGTTGGCATGACATATTTCATGCGTGGCGTTCGGGATGTCATTATAAAACAATCATTCATCAATTTAGATTAATTTTCGATGAAAAAGCTGGTCTTGTTAAATCTCCTGACATCATGTCAAAAATTATATGGCGCTTAACTGATATGGACTTTGGATTTAGTTCCATTTACCGAGATGTAAAGCCAAAATTATCCATTGAAAACCAATTAGATTTTTATGTTAATTTAATACTATGGTTTTTTAGTACATCGCCGCATATTGAAGATATAGTTCTATATTATTTCCATTTATTGAAACCAGGGCATTTGCCAATTCCTAATTTTCTAAGTATTCTTCCCCGTAAACTTGAATCTTATTTAAAATTAACTCGAGCGAGTAAAATTCCAAATTTACATAATAATTTGGAATTTTTAATATTTCAGCAAAATCGCGTACATCACTATTTACAAAAAAATCCAAACGCACATTTTATGGATGTATATTTATCTTTTTTATTTGAACCAAAGTATACCTTAAGTCATGAAATGATACATTATTTTCATGACCAAGGTTATGAAAATTGTTTTGAATGGACGAAAAACGATGGTATTCATTTTTCATCACGATGGTATCCAACGCTTAAGTCTTATGATCTAAAAAAGAGAGTTTCAGAAAATAATATTGATATTCTTTATGAAAGTTTATTGGCTAGCGTTGTTCTTGATAATCATTTTCACGGGGATTTAAAGCTTTGCGAATTGAATCAGCCAACAAGTTACACACCAACACCAAAATAAACATAAAAGAAAATGCCGTCACCAATGGCCACCACACAACAGGAATACGAGCAAGCTCTAAACGGGCGGCATTAATCATATTTCCCCAACTAATGGTCATGGGTGAAACTCCAATGCCAATATACGTTAATAATGACTCCGCAAGAACTAAATAACTAAAATCCAAGACCACTGAAATAATAATAATGTGCATGATATTTGGCAATAAATGATTTTTTAAAATAACCAAAGAAGGTGTGCGAAATAATTTTGCAGCCTTTATATAATTCATTTCTCGAAGTTTTAAAACTTCTGCACGTATCACACGACATAATGTAGCCCAATTGGTCAATCCCAACAATAAACAAATCATCAATAATCGTGCATCAGCTTGTTGCATCATTGTCCAATAAAAATAATAATGCTCAACAAAAAATTGCCACGATAATAGGCTCGCACCAATTAATAAAACAGATGGTATTGAACTAATCACTGTGTATGTAAATTGAATACAATCATCGATAATTCCCCCATAAAATCCTGAAAGTAGCCCAAAGCCTACCGCAAATGGCAACATCGTAATGGATGTTAACAAACTAATAAACAAACCTGTACGTATACTTTTCATCGCTTGATAAAAAATATCCTGTCCAATTTGCCCCGTACCAAATATATGTAAATGTCTTGAGAGCAAATAACAAAAAGAACTTAGTGTCAAGATACCTAAAATCGTTATTGACAAAATTTTAACACTCCGACTCCATTTGGGATAAAGGCGCCAGAAACTCAACATTAAAATAAAAACCATTGAGAGTGTCATCAAAATACATTTCAGGCCCCATAACAAAACATCTTGAGAGGTTTTCCAGTTATTTGGAACATAAAGTAAATGTTCTTGAGTATGAAAGTATTGATCTTGGACTTTAATAACTTTTGGCATGAGTGATACAAGACTACAAGGCTTTGAGTAAGAAAACTCTAAAACACGATGGATTGGTGAAAGTATTTTATCTAGTAATGTCATATTGGTGTTCACATTCCATTGGATGGAATCGCAAATAGATATCAAAAGAAAAAACAAAAAAATGGTACCCGATACAATGGCAGTTCGGTCTGCCAATATCTTAGACCAAATGCGTTGATTCCAAGGATGACGAGACGTTGCATAAATACCGTAAAACATAAGGCCACATATGCTTAGATAGATTACATCACTAAATATAAATGGTAATTTAATCATGATAATCTCACCCTTGGATCAATATATAAATAAACGATATCCGTTAATATCAAACCTAACATATAGGAAAAAGAACCTAAAAAAACCATGGCTCTAACTATCGAAAAATCTTGCTTTTGTATCGCTTCAATCAAGTAATTTCCAAGTCCTGGAATAGAAAAAAAAGATTCATATAAAATACTGCCAAGAAATAACGTCGGAATGACAACAACCACGCCAGTTACAATCGGTAATAACGCATTACGCAGTACATAAGAAAAAAGCACTTTTTTTTCCTTTAAGCCCGATGCCCTTGCTGTGATGACATAGGCTTGTTCAATTTCTTCCATAAGCAAGGTTCGGTACCATCTTACCCCATTCCCCATGCCTGCAAATATATGCACAATAATCGGTAGCGTTACAAAAAAAATCGAAGACCATCCAGGCTCATATCCAGAAATAGGAAACCATTTCCATGTATATGCGGCAAAGTATTGAAAAAAAATGATATAAAATAAACTGGATATTGATAATAAAGTTATCGATATGATTAAGCCCAATTGATTTAAATGTGTGTTTCTAAAATAAACCAAAACCAAAGCTAAACTTACATGAAAAAAAATACTCAAACCAAAACTGGGTATTGCAATAGCAAGACTTGGACCCATTCGATGTTTGATTTCATCATTAATATTTTCACCGTTCAAGGCTTGACCAAAATTCCCATGCAAAAGCTCTAATGTTTGATAAGCAAAAACTGTCTGCAACATACCCTCTTTGAAATTAAAAAAAAGTGGCATATCCAAATGATGACTTTTCTTCCATCGTTCAATGTCGATTTGCATCACATATTTTTGCCCTAAGTGCGCGCGAGCAATATCATCAGGAGAATTTACCACAAAAAATAAGATAAAAGTAAGCAAATGTACCATAAATAAAATCGGCATCATCATCATGATTCGTCTTTGAAGAAGTTTTAACATATCAAATTCCGCCTTGCCTTTGCCGCCTTGATTTTTTTATTTTCTAAATAAAAGGGAAAAACAAATATANNAATATAAACATCAGAGCAATAATAAATAGCACTGGTTTTAAATTGGCTTTATTCCATAACATCCACAGATATGTCCTCAACGATGTATCCACATCCATATGTTTAAGAATGGCCATGGTAAATTGTGGAAAATGAACTTCATTTAACCATTTTTGGGAAATATAGAAATTTTCACCATGTATGGCCCAGGCCCAAACGCCTTGTTCTTGTAAAATATTGACCATTTTTGAAATGATTTGACGCCTATCTTCCTCATGACGAATAAATTGTAATTGGCGAAACAATTTATCATAAGGAGGGTAAGAAAAATTACTTAAATTCTCCCCCCCATGTTTCATTTTTCGATTAGGGCCGTAAAATAGCATTAAAAAATTCTCTGAATCAGGATAATCTGCAATCCATACATAAAAAAATGTTTGTAAATCACCTGAATTTAATTTGCGCTCATATCGATTTTTATCATACTCACGAACATTTAATACGATACCAATTTTTGCCATCTGTTTGCGAAACCAGGCCAACACAGCCTTTTCTTCAGGCAGACCGCGTGAAACCACATCAAAATGAATCACCAAATGTTGATGCGTTCTAGGATTGATACCATTAGGGTAACCAGCCTCTGCTAATAATTTTTTGGCATATTGAATATTTTTCTTAAACGCTTGTTCTTGTGAAACATAGCCTTCAATATTTGGAGGAATGGGCCCATAAGCCAAAACCCCTCTTCCATTTCTAAAAATGGATAAATACTCATCAAAATCAAAAGCAATACCAATTGCACGCCTTAATTTTTTGGATTTCTCGCTATAACCGCCAACCAAGGGATCATTCATATTAAAACCCAAACCACTCGTGGAATTGGCCATTTCAGTATGCAATTCCATACCTTTTTTCAACAAATTACCAGAAAGTTTAATATCGCCCCTTTGGTTGAATTGCATGCTATTTTCAAAACTTTCAGCAGGAATAAATGAAGTATCATAGTACCCCTGTAAAAACTTATTCCATTTTGGTAGGGTCTCTTTTTCAATTGAAAAAATAAATTTATCAATGATGGGTAATTTTCGTTTGATGCCATTCAAGTAATCAAAATCCTCACGATAATTTGGATTTCTTTTCAACACAATATTTCTAAATGAATCGTTCTGATAAAACATATAAGGTCCTGTTCCAATGGAAAATATTTTCCATTGATTTTGTTCAGGGTGTTGTTGTTGATACCAATCCACTTCCCAAGGTAAAGGTGAAAAGAAACCCATAGTTAACCAATATATCCATTGTGAAAAATTCCCTTTAAGCGTCATTTGGAGCGTATAAGGATCGATGCTTTTAAACCCTTCAATATGATCTGATGAAAAATCATACCATTCTGATAAATTATTTTTTTGATTATCCATATATTCTTTAAAACCAACAACATAACGCCTTAATAGGCTTGTCATTGGAGAATGGGAATAAGGCTGCGCAATTCGAAGAATTTGATAAACATAGTCATCTGCCGACAATTCCCTTCGAAAAGCACTACAATTCGTGTTTTCTTCATCACAAAACCCAGGGTGGGGCTGATAATAAATGCCATGCTTAATTGGAATGGTATAGACTGTTTGATAAACATCTTCGCGATTTTCATTCTGAATTTTTTGATGATGTCGATTATAAAATTCAATTTTTGGCATTGATGCCGCAATTAAAGGAACTACACGATAAGGTTTTTTCATAAATTCAAACGTGTATAGCGGTTCATAAATTTGATTAATCAAATAAATAGATTCGGAATCATAGGCTTTTATCGGGTCTAAAAAAGGCGGTATAGATGAAATGGATTGCAACCCAATCTTTTCATTCTTTTCAAAGGTGTGATATGGCGAATTGAGTGGTAGTCCTAATACTGTTGTCGAAAAAAGAGCTAAACACGCCAATTGTGCAGTTTTCATTAATTTAGAAAAAATTCAGACTGTATTTTTAAACTAACATAAGATGACAAAAACCAAAAGATTATTTACTTTAATATAAAATCGTTACATATTAAACGAATCGACATTTAATTTGCATTTTAATTATGACGCCAACAATTGTTGAAAACGATTTAATCCATATAGAGGAATTTGATACATTTATTGTTGATCTAATGACGTTTAAAGATCTAATGATTGTGGATAAAGAAGAAATATTAAAAAAAATCGAAAATCCATCACAAAATGCTAAAATTCATCATATCTATCTTGAATGCGTCTCATTTACCGAAGAATTAATTGATTTAAACGTTGAACATTTTCAATTTTTTAAAACATTCTTAAATGATCTAAATAAAATTAAGCTTGATACAGAATATTGTGAATCCATATTTTCGGATCAAAATAAAGTGCTTAGCTCAAATGAACTTCCAATTTTACAAAATCAATATAAAGAACTTGAATCCAAACTCATCCCGATGGTTGAATCATTGTTCTATTCCACAATGACTATTTTTTCAAAGAATAAAGAGATTGATTTTGCATATGAAATAAAATCATACCGTCCCATAGTTGTCATTGAAAATCTCCATAATTATCTCAAAAATAGCGCTGTAATTGTTAAGGATATTATTGAAAATATGGAGTTTTTCAACACAAACTACAGTCTTTTTTTGCTGCTAAAAAAAGACTTTGAAGAACTCAAAAAACAAATCGTGATTGCCGCAAAATCATAAAAGTTCTAAGAACTCTTGTTCAGATAAAATTTTGACCCCTAACTCAACCGCTTTTTCGTACTTTGAGCCAGCACTTTCTCCAGCAATAACAAAGTGAGTATTTTTTGAAACAGAGCCTGTTATTTTTGCGCCCATCTCCTCTAGTAGTGACTTTGCTTTTTCCCTATCCATGCTGGATAATGTGCCGGTTAGTACCACGGTTTTTTGATAAAATGGAGATTCTTCGTTGAATATTTGTGGAACTTGTTTTTCCCAATGTATACCTGCTTGAATTAATTTTTCACAGATTTCGAGTGATTCTTTTTGGTTAAAAAAGGTCAGCACGGCAAATGCTGCAACAGGGCCAATATCCGAACAATTCATTAATTCATCTTGAGTTGCATTTTTAAGCATTTCAAAATCCTGAAAATGATTTGCTAGCGTTTTCGCGCCTACTTCACCGATTTCTCGAATTCCAAGTGAATATATAAATCGTGAAAAGGTAGTCTTCTTACTCGTCTCAATGGCATTCATTAAATTTTTGACGGATTTTTTTGCCATTCTTGGTAAAGATAACCATTGTTTCGTATCAATATAATAAATATCAGCTAAATCACGGACAAATCCTCGTTCAATCAACAATTGTAATAATTGTTCACCAACCCCTTCGATGTTCATTGCTTTACGAGATACAAAATGTTTTAACGCACCAAGCAGTTGTGCAGGACAATTTCGCCCTCCCGAACAGCGTTCAACAATACCTTGTTCCTCCAATTCAATGGGAGATTGGCAGGCTGGGCAAAAATCTGGAAAGATGATTTCTTTTACATGATTAGAGCGTTTTTCAAAAACTACTTGAACCACTTCAGGAATGACATCCCCTGCACGACGAATAATCACTGTATCACCAATATGTATGTCTTTACGTTTTATTTCTGAGCGATTATGTAAAGTTACATTGCTGACCACAACACCTGCAACATTGACAGGTTCTAACCGAGCTACAGGGGTAATAACACCCGTTCGACCGACTTGAAAATCAACATCTTTTACGATTGTCATTTCTTCTAATGCAGGAAATTTATGTGCGCATGCAAAGCGTGGTGCTTTAGCAACAAACCCCAATTCCTTTTGCAAATCAATTTGGTTCAATTTATAGACAACGCCATCTATTTCATAGGGCAATTGGTTTCTTCGAGTCAAAATATTGAAATAATATTCAAGACAACCTATTTCTCCTTTAACCATCTGATTTTCAGGGGAAACACGTAATCCCCATGATTTTAACAACTCGAGTTGTTCTGTATGACGCTGTGGTAACACGAATTCATCGCACACACCAATACCATAAATATATATCGATAATTCTCGTGTAGCTGTGATTTCAGGATTCAATTGTCTTAAACTACCCGCCGCTGCATTTCGAGGATTAGCAAATGTTTTTGTGCCACGTTTAATGGCATCATGGTTAAGTTTCTCAAATGATAATTTTGACATATAAACTTCCCCACGAATTTCAATAACACGTGGATGTGGTCCATTGAGTAATCTTAAGGGAACGGCAAGAATGGTTTTAATATTTAGAGTCACATCTTCACCAATTTGACCGTCTCCACGTGTAGCTGCCGATTCTAAAACGCCATCACGATAGATAAGATTGATTGCCAAACCATCTAATTTCGGTTCTGCGGAAAATTCTAGTTCATCCATTAAACCTACTTTATCGGTAATTCGACGCATAAACTGTTGAAGTTCTTCTTCACTAAAAACGTTCCCTAAGGACAACATGGACGACAGATGCTTAATGGGGTGCATTTGAACCAATTGCCCATGACCTACACGCTGAGTTGGTGAATCCGACGTCACCCATTCGGGATGTTCATGCTCAATTTTTAACAACTCCTGCATTAACCGATCGTACTCTGCATCTGAAACCAATGGGTTATCAAGTACGAAATAATGATGATCATAACGACGAATAGTTTCTCGGAGCTGTTCTAATTGTTCTTTCATAATACAAATATTTTAATTGATTTGAGGAGAATATTAACATATTTTTTTCTTATTTTTGGAAAATTTTAGTAATCCTGCTTATACTAATGAGGGTTAACCAATAAGGAAATTATCATGAATAAAACAATCGCTACGACACTTTTAATTTGTTCAGGTTTATGTTTTTCATCAATCGCATTTGCCGATAATATCATTTCAGACGCTGTGAGAGGGACCGAAAATATCGGTAAAGCAGCTGTTAAAGGGACTGCAAAAGTTGGAAAAGCTGCCGTAAATACGACAGGTAAAGTCGGTAAATCAGCTGTCGACACCACTGGAAAAGTTGGTAAAGATACCGTGCGGGGGGTCGATAAAGTTGTAAAATCTTTATAAGACGAATTCTTTAAATATGGTATGATAAGTCATACCATATTTTTTTTAGTTTCCTATGAATCCATTTTTAAATCTTGTCCTTGCCCTTTTCTTCTCTCAAGTCATTATATTTTTATTCCAATACATCATTCTGCGAAATAATAAAAAGAACCAACAAAAAATGATTAAATCCGAGTTACATGAACATTTTGTAGATTTTCAACAACAATGGTTAGAAAACATGATGAAACTGGACCAACAAAAACAATCTCATCTACAAGAACTATTGTTAAAACAAATGCAAGATATTCGTCATCAGATTTCCCAGCACATGCAACAAAATAATCAAAGCTTATCCTCCCATCTTCAAACCATGACAAAAGATACCCAACAACATCTTCAAACAATGTCCCAATTTATGCAAGTGAAGCTCAATGAAGGTTTTGAAAAGACCTCAGCAACCTTTCATGATGTACTCAAACGTCTCGTGATGATTGATGAAGCGCAAAAAAAGATTTCTGAACTATCAACCCATGTTGTTAGCTTACAAGATATTCTTGTTGATAAAAAAGCTCGAGGCGCATTTGGTGAAATTCAATTACAAACATTGCTTGCTAATATGCTTCCCAGTCAGAACTATAAAATTCAACACACCCTATCCAACCAAAAAAGAGCTGATTGCATGTTGTTTTTGCCACAACCAACGGGAAATATTGTTATTGATGCAAAATTTCCCTTAGAAAACTACCAACGTATGATGCAATTTGCATCAAGTTCTCCAGAACGTAAACCCTTCCAACAGCAATTTCGTTTAGATATCCAAAAACACATTAAAGATATTGCTGAAAAATACATCGTTCCTTCAGAAACAGGAGAGGGTGCGCTTATGTTCATTCCTGCCGAAGCAATTTTTGCAGAAATTCACTCCAATTATCCTGAGTTAATTGAACTATCGCATCGTCTAAATGTTTGGCTTGTTTCTCCAAGCACCTTGATGGCTGTTCTTACCACTGCAAAAGCAGTACTAAAAGATGATGCGACTCGTCAACAAATACATATCATTCAAAAACATTTACATGCTTTGGCTCAAGATTTTCAACGTTTTGATAAACGTATGGAAAAATTATCACGCCATCTCGATCAAGCTCATCAAGATATGACGGATGTGCATGTTTCTGCTAAGAAAATTACGCAACAGTTTCAAAAAATAGAATCTGCAGATTTAGGACATTTAGCACCACAATCTCGGATTGTTGATAGTGAAAAAACAAATGAAGAAAATGATGCTATGATTAATTTATAGGGATATCATCACATGGGTTAAATATGAATATCAAGACAATTTGTATATTTAGCTTCATTTCATTATCAAGCTGTCTAGCATGGGCAGAGGAAGAATCCTTAGCAACCCCTCCCAAATGTTGTGTAAATCATGAAGGAATCAGTTATTGTGATAGCACATCAGGTCGATATATATGCGGTAATGGTGACATTTCACAATGCTACTGCACGCGCCATGCTGTTATGGATCTCCAACTTCTAAAAGGTTGTTGTATCTGGGATGGTGGTATCGACCATGTTACTAATAAAGGACAAGTCTTTTGCCGAAATGGAAAATTTGCTGAACTTTGCACTTTGCAAAGGCAAGTTAAACAACCTGTAGCATTCTAAATCAATAAAAGCGTGCAAGTAATGTCATTGCACGCTTTTTTGGGATCTTAATACCAACTGGTATAAGCATAACTTCCATCGTAACCACAAACAGTGCATGCAGAAGCACAACGAGTCACTTTAGGCTTACAAGTATTGTGACAGTTATTGGATGAGCTAACAGGAACATATGTATTTGAACCGCCGCAGCTCATATCATCCATACAACAACC
>DDPL01000060.1 GCA_002342175.1 Legionellales bacterium UBA2469
TCTTCACCAACATAACCAGCTTCGGTTAATGTGGTTGCATCAGCAATTGCAAACGGTACATTTAATAAACGCGCCAAAGTTTGTGCCAATAAAGTCTTACCACTTCCTGTCGGTCCAATCAGCAAAATATTACTTTTACCCAATTCAACACCATCATGGGTTGGACATTGTAAACGTTTGTAATGATTATACACAGCAACCGATAATACTTTTTTCGCATGGAATTGGCCAATCACATACTCATCTAAAAAAGCAGAAATTTCTTTAGGTGTTGGTAATTGGTGATTAGTAATGTTCGGTGTTTCTTCAGAAGTCTCTTCACTAATGATGTCATTACATAAGGAAATACATTCGTCACAAACATATGCCGCTGGTCCTGCAATTAATTTTTTAACTTCATGCTGACTCTTGCCACAAAAAGAACAAAATAAGGTTTGGCTTTTTTTATCCTCACCATCAGATTTAGACATACATAACCCTCATATTAATATTACAAATTTAAGCTTATTAAGGCTTAAAATTTAAGAAACGAAACCTCAAACAAAAATTCATTTTAATCTTTTACTTCGATGTATAGATGAGGATGGTTTCTTAAATTTCAAGACTATCATTTTTTTTTTGGATAAAACATAGCAAAACACAGGTAAAAATCAAAAAAAACATCCAAAATGTGAATATGATTAACAAATTTCCTGTTTGCTACCTTTTAGGTGAATAAATATTGCATCAAATCATCCAGTGTCACGCGTTGTGAAACCAATTCCTCTGAATACATGGTTTCTTTAATAGAAATATTTGAAATAAGAACCCATTGTATCTGTTTCTGAGTTTTCGTACGTTTCTGGAATACCTTCATTTTTCTTATCATCAAAGCTGCTTCATCTTTACTCATTTGATAAGGCTGACTGGTCATCTTAATTTCACAAATACTAATAACGCCATCATCTCAATCGAATAACAAATCAATTTGTGCGCCATCCTCATGGCTCCCCTTTGTTGGTGTGTATTGCCAGCTGCCAACATGTGCTGAGGCACTGATTCCTAGAGCCTAGCGTATTTGAGCGATATGTTTATAACAAACCGACTCAAAAGCATAACCAGACCATGAACGCCACCCAGGCATTTGGTATTTTTCCATCAAATATCCTGTTGATTGATCGAGGTTTCTTAGCGCTGTTCGCGAAGGCTCTATCCATTTAGGATAAAAATAAGAATATTCATCAACCACCCGATAAAAAATTCGTCGTTTTATATGCCCATAAGGAATAAAATTTATTATAAAGCCAGATTGCTCCAAGGCATCTAATCTCTCCTTTAACCGCCCCCCATCTGTAGAATATTTTGATTGTTTTGCAATCTCAGTTCTTTCTATTCCATTTCTTTTGGATGCAATAATTTGAATTAATTCTTCATAACTTTCTGCATGATTAAATAATGATGAATACAACCGATTAAATTCATCAAACAAGACCCCATTTTTTTGAAAACAAATTTGATCGATATTTTAGGAACAGATAAATTTTTTTATTTAAAAAATTTAAATAGTATGGCACTCCTCCTAAAATCTTAAATATATCAAGCATTTGTGCATCATTAAATTGACACATTTTAGTTGCTAAATATTCTTTAGTGTCATGCAAATCAAATGGATATGATGGTATATGCCCAGTTAAACGATTATGCAACCCGCCTTTATTACGAATGACATTCTCAATCATCCATGATGCAGCTGATCCACATACAATCAATTTTATTTTTGAATTATCTTGCCAAAAACGATTCCAATAATAGTCCAATGCCTGGATAAATCGTGATCTTTTGCTCGCCAACCAGGGTAATTCATCAAAGAATAAATTCTGATGAGCCCGATTTTAAAATCATATCGAGTTTTTTTGTTCTTCATGACGCCCAACCAAAATATTANNATCATATACACTGCCGCTAAATATTATAGGCATATAAGTGGCGGGAAAAAAATATTTTTAAGTTATACCGCCACTTATGAATTAAAATGTGCTTTACAAATTAAAAAAAACCACTCTCTTTCGACAGTGGTTATATAGAATAACGCAGATTGATGTATCCTAACTAAAAACTTGGTAACATCAGTCCTTCACGTTGATAAAGAACATCATCCACTAAACCATAGGTTTTTGCTTGTTCAGCACCCATAAAATTATCACGATCCGTATCATTCAAAATTTGTTCTGGCGATTTTTTCGTGTGCTTCGCCATAATATGGTTTAACTTTTCACGAATAACCAAGGTTTCGCGTGCATGAATTTCAATATCAGACGCCTGTCCTCTAAATCCACCTAAAGGTTGATGAATCATCACTCGTGAATTGGGTAAACAATATCGTTTGCCATCAGCGCCAGCACACAATAATAGTGCGGCTGCACTTGCAGCTTGTCCAATACACAATGTACTCACATCGGGTTTGATAAACTGCATGGTATCATAAATTGCTAAACCTGCAGTGACCACCCCACCAGGTGAATTGATGTATAGATAAATATCTTTATCCGGGTTCTCAGATTCTAAAAATAGCATCTGAGCAACCACTAAGTTGGCCATATGATCTTCAACCGGTCCTAAAAGAAAAATAATTCTTTCTTTGAGTAACCGTGAATAGATATCATAAGCGCGTTCACCACGGGCTGTTTGTTCAACAACCATAGGAACCAAGCCACTGGCTAACTGAATCGAACTCATTCTTTATCTCCGGAATTTTTGCGTTGTGCGTATTCCATAGTTTCATGATAATTCATTTTTTTCAAGCTAGACTTTGCAGATTCTAATAATTTTTCTACAACGGCTTCTTCCATTAACAAGCTTTGTAAATCAGCCATGCGGTTTTGATCTTTCAAATACCAGGCTTTTGCTTCAGCAGAATCTTCGAATGCACTTACAACTTCATCTAATAAGGCATCAATTTTTGCCTTTTCAACAGCGATTTGATGTTTTTTAACATACTCCGCATATAACAAACTTAAATGTACGCGACGATTGGCTTCATCAACAAACAATTCGCGGGGAAAATCAGGAATCTTTTCATTGTCATGATGCTCATTACCAAAAATTCGGTGATACAATTCATGCTGTAAATTTTTGATTTCATGTTCAACTAAGCTAGCTGGCAATGCAACTTTATTTTTTTGAATTAATTGATCAAATACAGATTTACGATTGATTTGGCTAACTTGTTTTTTCAATTCACGGTGCATATTTTGTTGAATATCTTTCTTCAAGCCTTCAACGCCACCTTTAACATTCAATTTCTCAGCAAATTCATCGTTTAATTCAGGCAGTTCACCTTCTTTAACCGCGTGTACTTTTATTTGAAATGTTGCTTTTTTTCCAGCTAAATCTTGTTGACCATAGTCTTCAGGGAATGTTACTTCGAGGTCAAGCTCTTCACCTGCTTTAAGTCCAACCAATCCCTTTTCAAAATCAGGGATCATTTTCTTTTCACCAAGAACCAATGTGAAATCTTTTGCTTCGCCGCCTTCAAATGGAACGCCGTCTAAAAAGCCTTTGAAATCGATAGTCATTTGGTCGTCGTTTTTGGATTTACGTGTTACGTCAGCCCAGTTTTTATATTGGCCACGTAATTTATCCAACATTTCGGTTAAGTCAGAATCAGCAACTGAAGCTTCAACAATTTCAACTTCGCAACCATCTAATTCTAAAACCTCTACTTCGGGAATAACTTCAATAATAGCTTCAAAGTTAAAATCGCCTTGACCGATTTCTGAGTTGACATTGATTTTTGGGTAGCCTGCCAATTTAAGTTCTTTCAATTCGATGGCATTTTGCAATGCAGATTGCATTAAATCACGAACAACTTCTTCTCGCACTTTGCTTGAAAAACGTTGGCGAACCATGCTCATTGGAACTTTTCCTTGACGGAAGCCTTGAACTTGTACTTTTGGAGCAAGATTTTTTAAACGGACGTTGACTTCTTCCTGAATATCATTTTCGGGCAATGATATGGTTAACTTGCGCTCTAATTCTGATAAAGTCTCTAGAGAAACTTGCATCGCATTCACCTCATGAACCTGTTAAATAAATATGGTACGAAAGGAGAGACTCGAACTCTCACAGGTTTCCCTACTGGAACCTAAATCCAGCGCGTCTACCAATTCCGCCACTTTCGCAAAGCTGCAATTATTAATGAGACATAGACTGTTGTAAAGTCTAAAATAAGAATTTTTTTTAAATTGGGGTGAATGATGGGGCTCGAACCCACGACAACCGGGACCACAACCCGGGGCTCTACCAACTGAGCTACATCCACCATAATATTTTTAGCATGGCACGCCTGGCAGGATTCGAACCTGCTACCCTCGGCTTAGAAGGCCGATGCTCTATCCAGATGAGCTACAGGCGCAAATTTGGTCGGGGTAGAGAGATTCGAACTCCCGACATCCTGCTCCCAAAGCAGGCGCGCTACCAGACTGCGCTATACCCCGTTTATTTTCTAACCCATCTCAAGGACAGAGGTTGCATGATACCGTTGCAGTTTATGAAAATCAAGATTTTTTTAAAACTTTTTTAATTTTTTTTATTCGCATCTCGAACAAGAAAAAAACACTTAACCATCTCATATTTAAAAATGCCTCATCTGTCTTATATTTAACTTTTTATTAACCCGAATAATGAGTTTATAACTAACAATTCGATAGCAATTTGAACGCCGATAGTTTTAGTGGTTCAATTGCATAAGCAGCGAGAGCAGCAACAAGATGTGTCATCGCATTTATAACAGAACGATGTCTGGTATGCCAAACTTGGTAGCAATGTTTTAAATGACCAATCACCGTTTCAATAATCCCACGTTGATTCAATCGTTGTTTTTCATAGTTCGAGAGTTCTTGTTTTTCTTTCATATTTTTACGTTTTCGGGTGATTAGTTTAAGACCGCCTTGCATTAATTCCTCGAAAATTTTCTTGCCTAAATAGCCTTTATCGCCAACAGCAAGACCTGTGAATCCTTTCAAAAGTGGTACAGCTTCCTGGCTATCAGAACGACTTCCTCTTGTAATTTTAAAAGCCAATAGTTCACCTAGGTCATTGGTCACAATATGGCGCTTTAAGCCAAAGAACCAGCCAACAGATGTTTTGCCATATTCTGCGACACCATCAAAAGTTTTGTGTCGTTTAGAACGTTTCAGGTGACAAACAGGTAAGCAGCTAGAATCAATATAGCATACACCTGTTTGCCTGCCAGCCTTAATTTAGGTGAATATGGTTAGCGGGAAAATAGCTCGATTCATGAGATGAACAAAACGTTCATAGCTAGGCAGTTTAGGGAAACTGTCTTTGTGATAAAACTTGAGAAAGCCATTGTAAAAGTTTTTGAAATCTCTAAATCTGGACATTTGAAACATCACCAAAATGGTCATGATTTCACTAATTGCTATACAACAAGCAGGTCCTCGATTACTTTTTGTGGGTCCAGTTAACATATAGTTTTGACAATGATGCTCTAACTCATTGCAAAAATCATCAATATCACAGAAAATATCAACTAGCTGGTGCACATCCATATACAAAGTTCCTTCCAGGGAAAAATTTGCGATATTACTGTGTTCCAGCCACTTTTTCCATGCTAAAATTATCTAAACCATTGATTATAATAATCTTTTTAAGCCTTAAAACCCATTATTGGGGTTATGAAAAACAACTATTGAATCAACGTGGGATTATTGAAACGGTGATTGGTCATTTAAAACATTGCTACCAAGTTTGGCATACCAGACATCGTTCTGTTATAAATGCGATGACACATCTTGTTGCTGCTCTCGCTGCTTATGCAATTGAACCACTAAAACTATCGGCGTTCAAATTGCTATCGAATTGTTAGTTATAAACTCATTATTCGGGTTAAAGGAATTTAAAGCTCTCGTCGGGGAAAATTTTCATCGGGGCATTATTCTATGTAATGTTAAAAGAGTAATTCCTATTGAAGAAGATATTTTTCTTGTCCCTATATCTTTTCTTTGGTCCCCAATTTCACATTCTTAATTTTAATTGATAAAAAATATCCAAAATCATTGAAACAAATTTTTTCGGAATTCCCACCCAAAAAAGGCTCTGATGCGCCGCGTGTTAAAACTCTTTAGAAATGACCTCTATTTCAACTTATTAAAAATGTCCACTATTGTTCATATTCCTTCCACAAATATCTCGGTGTTGGGGGCTGAGCCCCCTGGTTTTATTCCTTC
>DDPL01000035.1:0-720 GCA_002342175.1 Legionellales bacterium UBA2469
AGATCCTATCAAAAAGATTACTTAACGCACCACCCAACATCAAAGTTAATGCAATGAGTTTTTGAATTTCAGACAATTGTGCTTTAAAAATTAGGAAAATCATAATCAAAGAAAGTACGCTCGTAAAAGCAATCAAGAGCCAGGGGGTATTTAGACCTAAATCATAAAAAAGGCTAAATGCGACCCCATGGTTATAAGTGATATAGAAATTCAAACCTGGAAAAATATGGATAGCTTGTCGTCCCGGTAGTATTTCTAGAGCATAGTATTTGCTAAGTTGATCGAGGGCAATAATCAAAATTATCCCCATTAATGCCATCCACTTTTTCATACAAAAGCCCTTTGTTCAGCTTTTCCTGAAATATTATCTTCGCATCGATGACACAATGTTGGGTGATTTTGTGATTGTCCTACGGATTCATGACGATGCCAGCAACGCTCACATTTCTCATGTTCGATGGCTTGAACATCAATCCAAAGTCCAAGTTCTTCATTTTGGTATAAATCTTTCGATAATTGTCCGTTTGCTTCTTGGATTTGACAATCAGAGGTAATCAAGAAAAATTTCATTTCATGCGCAAATGTATTTAACAATGCCATATCCTGAGGCTTCACAAATAAAGTCACACTGGCTGCTAAACCTGAACCAATGACCCCTGCTTGACGTTTTAATTCCAAAGCTTTATTCACTTCATCACGAATCGCTTGTAATTTTTCCCA
>DDPL01000035.1:760-7019 GCA_002342175.1 Legionellales bacterium UBA2469
AATTTTTCCCATTTGGTATCATTAATTTTTTTGAGTGTTGGCCAGCCTGTATACCATTTTTCGATAAAAATGGTTTGGTTAGAATGTCCTGGAATATACTGCCAAATTTCTTCTGCGGTAAAAGATAAAATTGGTGCTAGCCATAAACTCAATGCTTTTACAATGTGATACATTGCAGTTTGGCAAGAACGTCGCGCTAGGCTTTCCGTTGGGCATGTATATTGTCTGTCTTTGATAATATCTAAATAGAAACTTCCCAAGTCAATTGCGCAAAAATGTAATAATTTTTGATAAACCACATGAAATTGATAAGTGTCATAAGCTTCAGCAATTTCTGATTGCAATTGTTGTGCTTTATGAAGAATATAAGCATCCAACTCCACCATTTGTTCTGTAGGAACCGCATGTTGTTCATGGTTGTAATCAAATAAATTCGACAACAAGAAACGTGCAGTATTTCGTATGCGACGATAGGCATCAGCCGTACGTTGCAAGATTTCAGGAGAAATACTCACTTCATAACGATAATCGGTTGATGAAACCCATAAACGTAAAATATCGGCACCTTGTTGACTAATCAGGGTATTTAGCTCGACATAATTCCCTTTTGATTTGGAGAGTTTTTTACCCTCACCATCAACGGTAAATCCATGAATTAAAACCGCGCGATAAGGAGCGGGACGTCCCATGGCAATCGCTGTCGTCAACGATGAGTTAAACCATCCGCGATATTGATCCGAGCCTTCCAAATACATATCTGCAGGAAATTCCAAAGGATAATAAGATTGATCTAGAACCGCGTAATGCGAAACACCTGAATCAAACCATACATCGAGGGTATCAGACACCTTTTCATAATCTTGGGCTTCATCACCTAACAATTCTCGTGCATCTAAAGAAAACCAAGCCTCAAGACCTTCCTGTTCAATTTTTAAGGCCACCTGCTCAATGAGTTCTGTGCTGCGAGGATGCAATGCCTTGGTATCCTTATGTACAAACAAGGTCATTGGTGTGCCCCAGGAGCGCTGGCGAGATAAACACCAATCTGGGCGTGTTTCAAGCATCGAACGAATTCGTTGATAGCCCCATTCAGGCAACCACTCTACGCTATCGAGGGCTTGAAGCATTTGTTGTCTTAAACCATTGGTATCCATCATCATAAACCATTGTGGCGTTGCCATAAAGATCAATGGCGTCTTATGTCTCCAACAATGGGGATAACTATGAAATAAATCTGTATGTGATAATAAGGTATTGTTTTTTTCAAGGATATCAATCACAAGGGGGTTGGCTTTCCAAACTGAAATACCTGCTAAATGCTCTAGCGTATCGATAAAGCAGCCATTGGGTTTTAATAAATTCACAACGGGCAAATTATAATGTTGGCCAATTAAGTAGTCATCGGGTCCATGAGATGGCGCTGTATGAACACAACCGGTACCCGTATCCATGGTGACATGTTCACCACAAATAACGGGCACGTTTTTTTCAATCCATGGGTGTGCTAATGGACGACGTTCTAATTCATGACCTTGAATCTGTCCGATCACCGAATATTGTTTAGCTTCGATTCGCCCTACAAAACCCTCGACCAGCTCGTGTGCAACCACATAGACGGTGGAATCAACTTTTACAAAATCGTACATATGTTGGGGATGTAATGAAACCGCTTCATTTGCAGGAAGAGTCCATGGTGTGGTGGTCCAAATGGGTACAATCAAGGATTGTACATTTGAGCCATCGATGTCTAGGGACTTGAATACATCATCTTTATCCAATACTTCAAAAGCTACATCAATCGCGGAAGAGGTTTTATCTTCATATTCAACTTCTGCTTCCGCAAGAGCAGATCCGCAAGCCACACACCAATGCACTGGTTTAAAGCCTTGTTGTAAATGCCCCTGCTCTAAGATTTTTCCCAAAGCGCGTACGACAGAAGCCTCATAATCATAACGCATGGTCGCATAAGGATTATCCCAGTCTCCGACGACACCTAAACGTTGAAAATCCTTCGATTGAATCGCCATTTGTTCGCGAGCATAATTGGCGCATGCGATGCGAAAATCCTTAGCGGAGACTTTATCTCCAGCGCGCCCAATTTTTTTTTCCACATTAAGTTCAATTGGGAGTCCATGACAATCCCAGCCCGGTACAAAGGTAGCATCCATTCCTTTAAGTGTTTTTGATTTCACAATAATATCTTTTAAGATTTTATTTAATGCATGTCCACAATGTGGATGACCATTGGCATATGGAGGACCATCATGCAGTACAAATTTTGGAGCGCCCTTTCTCGCATCACGAATTTGTTGAAAAATATGTTCTGACTGCCATTTTGCTAAAGTTTCAGGTTCTCGCGTCGGCAAACTGGCGCGCATTGGAAAATCAGTAGAGGGCAAATTCAATGTAGTTTTATAATCAGACATAATCAATTCCAACAATAATTAATTTATTTCTTCAAAATACGTTTTAGCATTCAGCACATCAAGCTGAATCTGTTGTTTTAATGCAGCAAGTGAAGAAAATCGACGCTCATCTCGAAGGCGTTTTAAAATAACAACTTGTAAAAATACGCCATAAAGATTTATATTTTCATTCAATAGATGAACCTCCAGCATAGGCTGAACCCCATCGATTGTGGGCCGCAATCCGATATTGGCAACGCCAACACTTTCAGAATTGTGCGAACAATTTTTAATTTTAACACAAAATACACCATTTAATCCTTTTTTTTGAGCAGAAATTCGAATATTTGCTGTCGGAATCCCCCAAGAACCGGCTAATTGGCGTCCATATACAACACGCCCTAAATAGAAATAAGGAAAACCTAAACAGCTTTCCATTTCGGTAAATTGATTTTCGCTACATAATTGTCGAATACGTGTGGATGATATTTTTTCCCCATCTTTTTGAAACACTGGGAAGATATCCGTTGCAACATTTTTTAATCTTGCGATCTGACAAAAATCTTTTGGTGTACCGTGCCGTTCGCGCCCAAAATGAAAATCAGGTCCAATTAACATAAATTTGGCATGGAGTTTTTGAATTAAAAATTGATGAATAAAATCAGTTGAAGATAAAGATGCCCAACTTAAGTTAAATCCAATACAAACGACATAATCGATTTGAAGCGTTTTAAACAGGTGTATTTTTTCACGCAAACTAAACAAACGAAAAGGCGCTAAGGAGCCCATAAAAAACTCCTTAGGTTGCGGCTCAAATATAACCACCATGGTTGGAAGTTGTAAACGATTTCCAGAGGCTTTCAGTGCATCCAATAATGCTTGATGCCCTAAATGCACCCCATCAAAATTACCAATGGTTAAAACCGAGCCTTGCTTAAAATCAGGAGCCGTATTATTTAATTTAAATATTTTAAATTTTAACATCAGTCAACTTCAATAAAAAAGGTGCTTAAAGCACCTTAGATTAAAATTCAAAAGGTTTATTCATTTTCTTTAGGTGGACGTACGATCAACATGTCGCAATGCGCACCATGTAAAATAGCATCAGCAGTCGAACCCAATAACATGGCTAAACCATGCTTTCCATGGCTACCTGATACGATTAAATCAATATCATATTCTTCAGCAAGACGAAGAACTTCATGCTTAATCGATCCAAAAGCCAAAATACAATGTTTTTGATCAACATCTAATTGTTCTGCTAATTGTTTTAATTCTTTTTCAGCTTGATCCCGTATAGACATTTCGACTTCAGCAAAACCAGCAAAACCAGGATATGCATAAGCAGGAATGGGCTCAACGACATGAACCAAAAACAATTGCGCATGATTTTCTTTTGCAATTTGACGTGCACGATGGGCTGCTCTTACACCAATATCATCAAAATCTGTGGCATATAAAACTCTTTTATACACAGTGTTCTCCTTAACGAATGACAACGAGTCATCAAAGACTATCACTTTTTTTTATTATAGACTACAGATTTTAAAAAATTAAATTTAATGTTTTTTTTAGGCTAAATCTCGGACTCGAAATCCCCTGGGAATATACACAACACTATCTAAAACTGGTTTCACATCCTCTGCTATCACCAAATCGTTATCTTCAAAATAATTTATCTTTTTTAATGAAATTGGGTACATCAGCTGTTGTGTTGATGTTGCTTCAATGGAGGGAACATAACTTAAAAAAATAGTTTCTTGGTGCTTTGTGTAGGGGGTTATTGAGTTTGCGTAGAAACGAAAACTCAATAACCCCATCGTCAGAAAAAAAAATCCAAAAAAATATTTGGGATTAAATTTCTCCGTAAAGATATTTAATGATATTGTTTGCAACAGCTTTAACTGTAAGTTTATCTGTTTCAAATGCAACATCCGCTAACTCCTCGTACAAAGGTTCTCTTTCATCTCTTAAAGATTCTAAACGAGCTTCTAAATCATCGGTTTGCAACATTGGACGCTTGGTATCGCGCTTGGTACGCTCATACTGCTGTGCCAGTGAGGTTTTAAGATAAATGACCGTTCCACGAGCAGCTAATGAATTACGATTTTCAGACGTCATAATTGCCCCACCACCAGTGGCTAAAACAATATTTTGCTTTTGCGTCAACTCATCAATCACTTTTTGTTCCCGTCGACGGTAACCCTCCTCGCCCTCTACATCGTAGATCCATGCGATATCTGCGCCAGCACGCAATTCAATTTCTTCATCTGAATCAAAAAAATCCAACTTTAATTCTTTAGCCAATGCTCGACCAATCGTGCTTTTACCAGCTCCCATAGGTCCAATGAGAAAAATATTTTTGAAATTTACAATACTCATTTTTTCACATTCCTCGAATACGACATTCTAAGCCATGGCTGAATTAGCACATGTATAGTGAATTTAATACGTTATTCTATAACTAGAACCACCCATCACAACAAAATAATCAATTATTTAGTATAGATTATTTTAAGATTTTCACTAATAAAAAATACGTTTTAAAAAAATTATACGTATTAAGCAAATGAAATAACAACATTTATTGATTTGAACTTAATCCCGTATTTTCGCGAGTCATTCTAATCGATAGGTCGACTTTGGTCAAATGATGTTACTTATATTTTCTATTGAATTTTAGGCGTAATGAACAATATAAGCTCTTCATCCAAATGTCTTTCCTGTTCACGCGAAAATAATTGGCTTAACCCAGGTAAATCTTTCAATATAGGGAGCCCTACTTTTTCATAATGAACATCTTTTTTATTAATACCACCCAATACCAAAGTTTCACCACTTCGTATAAATACTTTTGTGGACATCGCCTTCGTTGAAATAATGGGAACACCCTGAACCCTCCTTCCAGAATCTGCATCTTGATGAATTTCCAAATCCAACAGCAACTTTCCATTGGCCAATATCGAAGGTTTGACCTTTAATTGTAACAATGCTTTTTTAAAGGCAACTGAAGTTGCCCCATTCAAAGAACTTTCTTGATAAGGTATGTCTTCACCCGATGAAATAGATGCTTCTTTTTGATTTTGGGTCATTAAGCGAGGTCTTGATATGATCTTTGCTCTACCTTTTCCTTCTAACATGGATAGTTCTGCATCAATATATTGTTGCCCGAACTTCGCAAGGGCGACAGCATATGAAATGGGCGTTGCCTCCAGAGGTAATGCAGCTAAATTCACATTCAGTCTATCGTTAGTATTTTCTGATTGGAGACCTGCCAATTGACCTGACATTAAACCAGGCTGAGTGAATCCTAAGCGTACACCAAGATCTTTTGCTGCATTTTTATTCATTGACACAATACGGGCTTGAATTTCAACTTGCTGGCGCGGAACATCAATCTGTTGAATGACTTGCATCGCTTGTTCTAAATGTTCTGGTACGTCAGATATCCATAATCCATTGACATGCTCATCAGATAAAATTTTACCAACTGGTGACAAACAGGATTGGTTCTTGTCAGATAAAATTTGAACAATATCCTTTGCTTCTACATGAATGAGTTTCACCCATTTATGTTGCAATGTTGGCATCATGTTTTTCACACCCGATCCTTTTTGTAAGAAATGATAGGTCCTATCAACCCAAACGATCCCTCCAGAGTCCTGAATAGACAAATGTTGCGTTTGCACCATAAAATCCCAAATTTGCTCCCAACTAACCCGATTTAAATGTACATCCATTTTTCCTTGAATATTTTGACTCAGGACAATATTTTGACCTTGTATATCCGCAAGTGTTTGTAATAAATATCGAAGCGGTACTTGTTCTAAATGCAAAGACCAGGCATATCCGGT
>DDPL01000035.1:7052-7225 GCA_002342175.1 Legionellales bacterium UBA2469
GAACCATCGCAAACAGATCATCATGATACATTCCATATCATCGGTTTTGTTCCTTTCGTTAGGCAATAAATTTGTTTCTTTTTAAATAAACAGACCTCTTTTAAATTTATTCGAATGACTTTTCCCCAACCTTTCATTTTTCCCATATTTAATTTTTCAATTTCTCCACCTGA
>DDPL01000032.1:0-11784 GCA_002342175.1 Legionellales bacterium UBA2469
ACATTTTCATGGAGTTACAACAGAAAGATAACAAGAGTTGCTTTCACCACTATATGTTCTATAATTTACCATAAGATACTAATAATATTTTATTTGGTGGGTTACGGAGCATCTAATGCGTTTTCGATTGATAGGCTTTTTTATATTTATGTTCATCTCAGCGGCATTTGCTCAATCGACCGTAACACAAGGTATGTCCTTTACGCCGCCAGCAACTGATTTGTCTTTGATTTATTTATCAAACATATTTGGGGTTGTCGATGGCGTTTTGAGTGGTTCTGGTAGTCAGTTATTTGGACGCATGATGGGGGTTTTCAATTCCGCGGTCCTGGGGCTCGGAAGTATTGTCATCATGTATACGCTGATAGTAGGCACACTCAATACGGCTCAGGAAGGCGAGTTTCTTGGGCGGCATTGGTCCTCAATTTGGATTCCCGTGCGCTGCACGACCGGTTTAAGTCTACTAATCCCTAAAGCTTCAGGTTATTCCATGATTCAAATTTTAATCATGTGGATAGTGGTCCAGGGAGTCGGCGCTGCAGACCGTATCTGGAACTCAGCTTTAGATTATCTCAATCAAGGGGGGAAAATTGTACAAGCGCAAATGAGCTCTCAGGCGGCATTTTCCTCTGATTCAGCTACGGGCAATCCTACTTATATCGGAGCTTCAAAAATACTAACAGGCCAAGTATGCATGTACGCACTGCAAAAATATATTGAAAACACGCGTGAGCAATATCTAGAGCAAGCCAAAGATCATCATCCTTATGGACCATGCGCGCCTGATAGTGGCATTTATTCAAACTGGGAAAAATTTTGTAATACAAATGTCCCCGATTTTTTATCAACCGTTGATTTTGTATCCAGTCAACAGACACGTGCGACAGATAGCGGCTATTCACAACCACTGCCAAATTTCCCTGATAGCATGCTAGAGTTTTATACAAAACTCAATGGAATATGTGGTACCATCAAATGGAACAAACTGAGTACGACACCATCAGGCGATTTAGATTCAGACACCATCAAAAAAACATTTCATTTATCGAAACAAGATTTAGATTCCATCAAACAGTCTAGAGCGGTAGCATTGCAACAAATGTACACGTCATTAGCAAATATAGCCGTGCAAATGGTAAATAATAATCCGCAGTTTAATGTATCAGGCAATTCTGATCCAAAAACCGATGTTTCTGTTGAAGCAGTTGTACAATATGGGGCGGCTTTAAACCAAGATCAAGCTGTTTGTAAGGAATGGAATAAAGAATGTAGTTACTGGGGCCCCACAGGCTCTAATGCGAATAGTGCGCTATTTAATGGAGGGGAATTTAATCAAGCAATATTAACCTATAATAGCCTAATGTCACCAGTATTAAATTTAATGGAAGACACCAAAAATTTAAAGAAGTCTAAATCATTACGTTCTTTTATAGCAAAAAGCGAGCAAGATGGTTGGATTTTTGCAGGCACATATTTTTTTAAACTCATTAGTTTAAGTGGTTCGCCAAAATCAGGGATGTCAAAACAAGATGTTATGTCGGGACTAGAATCTTCATTGTTTTATAAGACTGATCAAGTTCAAGATTGCTCAGATACCTCTATCAATTCCCTATGCTGGTTTTTAAAAGGATCTTCGACAACACCAGATAAGTCTTTTTTTATTCATTTAGATGCCATGATGAATGGAACATCACCAAGCCCAAATACTAATATTTGTAATACACCTTTAAAATTTGGAGAATATGATCCCCATAAAGGTTATGTCTCTTTAACCAATGAGAATGAAGAAGAAGGTTTTTCAAGTGCAGCTTGCTCTTCAACAGTGCTAGGGTATATTGGAAATACCTACTTTCTTGCAATTCCGGGGCAACCAGGCATTACAGCACCTAAAACACCGTCATTGAAAATTAAAAATTACGATCTAAAACAATTAAAAATTCGTATCAAACAAAAACCACCATGCGGTCCTATAAAAATATTAGGAAAAAGCTACTGTATAGGTCGTCCCATCATAGGAGGTTTAATGTCTGCGGCAGAAGGAATAGTGAATAGCCTTGTTGTGGCATTACAAACTTTAGCATCTTGGTTATTTAAGATAATGGTGGTGTTCCCATTACAAATTATCATCTGGCCAACTTTGCAAACGGCTTTTAAAATTATCACCACACCAGATCTTAATCCCATTGTAAATCTTGCTAATATGGGAAATTATATGATTGAATCGACACTGATGGGATATTTACAATTATTAGGCATCAGTGTTTTAAGTAGCCTACCTTATATAGGTAATGCCGTAGATACAATATTTACATTTGCAATCCCATTATATGCAGCCTGGTTGATGTTCTTTGTTGGTATTGGCTTTATGACAGCATTTTATGTCCCATTACTTCCATATATGATCTTTCTATTTGGAAGTATTGCCTGGCTCATGTCGGTTATTGAGGCAATGGTTGCAGGGCCGATTATAGCCCTTGGCATGATGAGTCCCGAAGGAGAGGGAATCATGGGTAAAAGCGAACAAGGATTTATGTTATTGGTGAATATATTCCTTAGACCTTCGATGATGATCATAGGATTCGTAACTGCTATTGCACTGACGTATGTGGGTGTATGGATATTAAACTATGGTTTTGGTACTGCTGCAGAATTCCTTGTCAATACCGATGTTGCAGGGATTAATTCCGGACACTATATGCTTTCGCAAACCATGGGGCATGCATTTTATATCTTTATTTTCATCTCCATCTATATGACTATCGTACAAAAGTCATTTACATTAATTTACCAATTACCTGATAAAGTATTACGTTGGATTGGAGGCCCACAAGAGTCAACCGGTTCAGAAACACAACAATGGTTAGAGGAATCTAAATCAAAAGCAGGCGAATTTCAAAACAAGTCGATGGAAGGTATAGAAAAAGGTGGCGGTGAAGTTGCGAGTAAAATGTCTAAAGCTGCAGGATCTCAGGGTAAAAAGGGTGGAGAACAGGGCAGTATAAAAGCAGAATAAGAGCATTAATCCTGTTTGCATCCAGCTGTTAATATTTTAAAGGTCCGTTCACTGATAATACCATTTTTTAATTTATCCTCTGCATCGATAATCATGGGATGTCCATATTCTTTAACCATACGTCGGGTTGCTGAGGTAATATCATCAGGCTCTTCTTCTAAAAGTTTGTCTCGAATGGTTTCATTAAAGACTAAATATTCTCTCAGTGCTGCACGTTTACCATCAACTGTTGGTACCAGCTTTTGCCATATACACAAGCGTATGGTTTCTAAAATATCAATGGTACGACCCAAACGTTCATCTTTTTCAAAAGAGGTCACCAAACGGCGCATGGTCTCAGCAACACCGGAGGTATGCAAGGTGGTATATACAGGGTGACCCGTGAGTGCTGCTTCAAGTGCAGCACTAATGGTTTCACTATCTCGACACTCCCCCACTAAAATCAATCGAGGTTTTCGACGTAATGCATTTCGAATGCCATCCGCAAATGAAGGTATATGTCGTGGAATCTCAGACTGGCTCACGATAGCTGAGGTGGTCGGGATTTCATCGTACACAAATTCAATGGGAGCTTCATAAGTTAATACTTTGCGGTTGGAGTCCTCTTTTTCAATCAAATCACGAATAATCGATGATAAAAGTGTAGATTTGCCAGAACCTGTTGCGCCCGTCACAAAATCAATACCTTCTTGTGGTGCAATAGCCTCTAATACATCGGGAGGAAGGTTCATATTGGCTAATTTAGGAGGTGTTGTAGGAATGGTTCGCAAAGTGACCTGTATGGCATCGTGCCCATCAACTAGACAAGCTGTCGCGTTTACCCTAAATCGAAACCGTTCCCCGCGGGTTGGACGAAACTCATAATGAGTATCAATATCATGACCGGAGAGCAATTGAGTGGTCGCATTGGGGCCATAAATAGAATTTATCATTTCACTTACTTCAGTATTCGTGATTTGTCGTGAAGTTAGTTGAATTAAGCGGCCATAAATCTCAGCATAAATTGGCGCTCCAGACTGTACGGTAATATCTGATGCTTGTTGAGCGGTTGCAAACTCAAGCAACAAATCCATATTGTGTTGCGTGAACCGAGGTGGTTCATCTGGCATTTGGATTAGTGTCACGATGTCTCACCACGCTGATTATAGGTTGCCAGTTATTACTGGTAATGGTTATTTTAGCCTTATTAATACTTTGTTCCAAGCGTCTAAATCGGGTCAATGCTTCTTCATCCTGAGCAACAGCAGCATGCCATTCCCCAGCGTTGGTATTTAAAGCAGGAAGAGCGGTAATTCTTAAGACTCTATCATCGATATGAATTTCATCGCCATCGCCTGTGACACCTAAATCTGATTGTGAAACATAAGGTGGGGAAACCATATTCATGGCTAACAATTTTCGGTATAAAATCATGCCATTAAAATCTTCTTTAATTCGAGCAATACTCTCTTCGAGAATGGTATTGGCTTGTTCATTCCCTTTTTCCCATCCGCTAGCAATGCCATCCGCCCAAACACGTTGTTCCTCTCGATTAATGGGTAATAGTGATGCATGAGGCAATTCAGGTGCCGTGTAATCCATCCATAAATATTCTCTCCAATTTGGCACAGCAGTAATAAAACGAGCTTGCTTATGAACTTTATAAGTTCGATTGGATACGCGTATGGTATTGGTATCTGCTAAGTTCAATTCATTTCGACCTTCAAGGAGTACAGGAGGCAGCACATTGTGCTCAAGAACCAAAGCATTAAAATCAAAAATTTGGTCTAGGTAACGGGTATGTTTAACCAATTCCTCATCGATTTCCTTGGCTCGATATGATAAAGAAGCTTGGGCACCAAGGGTGAGAGCCATTTCACGAAGTGCCGCTTCTCGAATTTTATTGGGGCCACGTGTATTTTTCTTTTCAGTTTGCATGCGTTTATTATTCATGTTTTGCAAGCGCATGAGATCTTGAGTTGACTGTAATTGAGTTGTTGAAGGCGTATATTGTTTATGGGTTGTCGCACACCCTTGTAGAATTAGAATCAGAATCAATAATGGCCTAGTTATCGAATTTTGCATATCTGAGTTCTATCACTTGGTTATCCGGATAAACATGAATCATGGCTTTATTTCCAGCTTGATAATCAATGTTTCTTAAAATTTCGGCTAAACTTTGATCTTTAATGTTAAGATTGACCATAATTGGAACTGAGGGTGGTGTGCCGAGCGTTCTGAGACGGAAATGTGAGGCATAAGCGATGCGTTCTAACACTTCCTCGGCAGGGCCATTCCAATCGACAGTCGCTCGAGTTTGGAGTTGATAGGAACTCGGAATATTGACAATATTATTCGTTTCTTTGGGTAAAATAACTTTTTCAACACGAGCCATTGCCATCATTGAGTGGCTAATGGATGTTGCAGCTTCGGCAATTTTAATACTAGCGTCATCACTAGGAGCATTCATGGGGGGCTTTTTCATCATCGGTGTAGTGGCACAACCACTGAGAAAGAGTGATGAACAGATGAATAAAATCCAACGGTTTTTTTGAATGTAAGGTTGTTGAATATTCATAAGCATTTTATCAACCCATAACAATTAAATGGAATGTTTTATTAAGATTCAATCAGTTGTGCTCATCAATGTCAAGGTCTATCAATCACAATTATGTAGATAGTTGATATATGCCAAAAAAGACATCACCCATTTTTCCGTGCTTGATGACAGACCACATTTTTTCATTCATTTCAATTGGTGAGGGGGATTCAATATATAAAATACCTTCATCATTTAAAAGTTGGTGTTGGATAATGTGATGGATACATCCTTCCCAAAGGCTTTTTCGAAAGGGAGGATCTAGAAAAATAACATCAAATTTTTTCTTGCAATGTTCCAGATAATCTAAGCAATCGGTTTTAATGACAGTTAAATTTGGATGTTGAAATTGTTTTATGGTTAAGTCAAGATTTTGGTAAACTTTCGAATTGTTTTCTAAAAAAACAACTTGAGCGGCTCCTCGAGATGCTGCCTCAAGACCCAAGGCACCTGTTCCTGCAAAAGCATCTAGGCATATAGCGTGTTTGATGTTAAATTGCAAAACATTAAAAAGCGATTCGCGTAGGCGATTCGGGGTTGGGCGTAAATCACTGGCATCAGGGACTTTGATTTTTTTCCCCTTAAATTGTCCGCCAATGATTTTAATAAAACCTATCATGATGTTATTTTTCCTTGGATTGATATTTGAGCATCTTTAGAAAATGATGCTAAAATAAATTTTTTATGAATAGAGTCTGTTATTGTGCGTAATTGGTTTAAAAAAAATAGTGCCCAAACCCCAGAAAAAGATGTCAATCCACCGGTTTCTGATGATATTCAGCAAACAAATACGGATACTTTAACATCTTGGCAAAAATTAAAAAATGGGCTGCAAAAAACTAGACAAAATATGGTTTCAAGTTTTAAACAGTTTTTTGGTCAAGACTCGGTTTTGGATGAAGCCTATTGGGAGGATTTAGAGGCGGTTTTACTTGGGGCTGATTTTGGGCTCAAAACAACTCAGGAATTGATTGAATATTTAAAAAAATTAGCCACACAAAAATCGACTTTAGATGGTGTTGCCATAAAAGCACTTTTAACGGAATATCTCGTGAATCGTCTAGAGCCGATTGCCAAACCGGTTCACCTAGAATTGAAACATCAACCCCATGTGATTTTAATGGTTGGAATCAATGGTGTGGGTAAAACGACAACATTGGCGAAGCTTGCCGCACAGTTTAAATCGCAAGCCAAAATATTAATGGCCGCGGGCGATACTTTTAGAGCTGCGGCTATAGAACAATTACAGCATTGGGGAGAAAAACAAAATATTCCCGTGATTGCTCAAGGAACGGGTGCGGACAGTGCGGCGGTTATTTATGATGCTTTACAAGCAGCACGTGCTCGTGGTATTGATTTGTTATTAGCAGATACGGCTGGGCGTTTACATACGCAGTCTCATTTATTAAATGAGTTACAGAAAATTACGCGTGTTTTGAAGAAGTTAGATGACCATGCACCACATGATATATGGATGGTTTTAGATGCGAGTATTGGTCAAAATGCGTTGTCTCAGGTTCGTCAATTTCATGAAGCTTTAGGCATAACGGGATTGATCGTAACTAAATTAGACGGAACGGCAAAGGGTGGTATTTTATTTGCAATTGCTCAGGAATTTAAAATTCCTTGTTATTACATTGGTGTTGGGGAGGGCGTAGATGATCTGCGACCTTTTGAACCGAAATCTTTTGTGCAGGCAATATTAGGATGATTATATTTAATCAAGTAACGAAGCGATATACTGGTGGGTTTGAGGCTCTCACTCAAATTAATTTTCGTATAGGTAAAAATGAAATGGTATTTTTAACGGGCCATTCTGGTGCCGGAAAAAGTACTTTGCTTAAGCTGTTGGCTATGCTTGAGGCACCTTCATCAGGCGAAATCATTGTCAATGAGCAACCTTTGAATATGTTAAAGAAAAATCAAATTGCACATTATCGATCACAGCTGGGCATAACGTTTCAATCACCACATTTGTTGAACCATCGATCTATTTTTGAAAATGTGGCTCTTCCTTTGTTGATTAAAGGCGAATCTAAAGGCGTTATCACCAAACGTGTACATGCAGCACTTGATATGGTAAATCTTTTAAATAAACAAAAAATGTTGCCTGTTCACTTGTCTTGTGGTGAGCAACAACGAGTCGGTATTGCGCGAGCGATGGTACATAAACCGAGTATTTTACTTGCAGACGAACCCACAGGTAACTTAGACCCTGAATTATCATCTGAAGTGATGGCGGTGTTTTCACAACTCAATCAAGTGGGGGTTACCATTTTGATTGCTACACATGATTTGCCGTTAATTGCGAGCATGCGTCATCGAATGATTACGTTAAAAGGAGGACGCATATGCTAATGTTTAAAAAATACTTTATGTTACAAAAGCGTTCCCTAATGTCAGCCTTATACAATATTAAGAATCAACCTCTTGCAGCGATAGTGACCAGCATGATGATAGGATTTATTTTAACCTGGCCAACATTTTTATGGGTCATGTCATTACAAGCAAAGCATGTTATTCAAGATTGGCATGAATCTGCTTATTTTACTTATTATATCCCTAATCAGGTCGATCAAAAAACACGAGAAGGGATTATTCTTCAATTACAAAGAATGGAGCCTGTTCAACAAGTTAAAGTTATTACACCTGAACAATCTTTAAAGAAACTTCTAAAAAAAGATGAAAAACAACAATTATCCTTATTCTCAATGCAAAATCCCTTGCCGTATGTGATAGAGGTTTTTCCTAAATTATCTGTATTTTCAGCTGAAGAATTACAAGCATTTAATCAAGAAATCGCTAAAATGCCCAATTTGAATGTTTCGAAAAATGATTTGAACTGGTATGAACGGTTATCTGCGTTAGAGAAATTTTTAAATCATTTATCAATGATATTACTGATTATGTTGGTGATTGGAGTCTCATTTTTAATTTCAAATACCTTGCGTATGGTGATTCATTCTAGATATGAGGAAATTCAAATTTTAAAACTCATTGGTGCAACCCATCAGTATATTCTTACGCCATTTTTATTTACCGGTGCTATCTATGGATTATTAGGTGCTTTATTTGCTGTATTTGCTGTGGATTCAGCTATTTTATTTTTACAAGGTCATTTTCAACCTTTAGCTGCCTTATATGATTATAATGGCAAAATTTCGGTGATGAATATTCAGGAAGTGTTCGAGATATTGGGCACTGCATTAAGCTTAGGATGGGTAGCTGCATGGATTTTTGTTCGCCATTACCTTAATGCCATTGAACCCGTTTAGAGATTTGGTTATAATATGCAGGTTAAAAACCATTTGGTCTAACCAGAGGAATATATGTCGATATTGATGCCTACAGTCGTTTCATTAGGTAGTTTAGATGGATATATACACTATGTTAATCAAATTCCAATGCTCTCTGCGGAGGAAGAAGCGACCCTTGCTCGCAATTTCCATGAAAAAGGGGACTTAGAAGCAGCTCGCTCGTTGGTTTTAGCGCATTTGCGTTATGTGGTACGTGTTGCACGTAGTTATCTAGGATATGGTTTACCCCTTAACGATCTGATTCAAGAAGGCAATATTGGGCTAATGAAAGCCGTTAAACGATTTGACCCAAGCGTTGGGGTTCGATTGGTATCGTTTGCAGTCCACTGGATTAAGTCAGAAATTCATGAGTACGTTATACAAAATTGGCGCATTGTTAAAGTCGCAACAACCAAAGCACAGCGAAAATTATTTTTTAATTTAAGACAAATGAAGAAGCGTTTAGGCTGGATGCATATAGATGAAATTGATGAAATTGCTAAAGATTTAGGCGTGACTCGAGAAGATGTGATGCAAATGGAACAGCGTTTAAACGCAGTTGATGCATCTTTGCATATCGATGAACATGATGACGGGGAGCATCATCAATCCTCAATTGTAAAATATTTACATGCACCGCATAGCGATCCTGCAGAACTTGTACAAGCAGAGATTGATTCACAACATCAGACGATGTTATTGCAAAGTGCGTTGTCCTCTTTAGATGAGCGAAGCCAAGATATTTTAAGACACCGCTGGTTACAAGAAGATGGTGGCTTAACCTTGCAAGATTTAGCAGATAAGTATGGCGTGAGCGCAGAACGTATTCGTCAGCTTGAGAAAAATGCAATGCTTAAGCTCAAAATGCATATGACAAGCAATATTGCTTGTATTTGATTCATTTTAAACGATATAATCCACATTCGTCTTTAAAATGAACAAAGAGAGTTATATATGGATGGCTATAAAACACCTCCTGAGAATGATATTGAAACCGGTGTATATTATACAGGTAGTGAAGAACGCAATCAGCGCATTGATGATATTTTGGGTATTTTATCCAATCATGCCGATAGGGTAGTTTTTAATCGATTTTTTCCGCAGGCCGTTGAACCCTCACATATTGAACAACAAGAGGCCGTTTTTGAACCCGAAACCATGAAATTTCGTCAATATCTCCAATTAAAAATCATCAAACAAGAGGAAGAGCAGATTTTGCGAATGTCGGGAGAGCCTTACTCACAAGTGATGAGCCGTTTAAATTATTATGCTGAAGTGATGGGAGTGTTTGAGCAAATGGAACAAACTTACATTCAGCTTTCATTGCTGTTGGTGGAATCGATGCCCGATGAAGGTTTGCTGTTTAGTCAACGAATTCATCATTGTAATATCTCTGAAATGTATGCCATGTTTCATGAAGCACGACAGTTATTACAAAGAAATCAATTAAAACCTTAATCGGTTGAGTAAGGTTTGTTTTAAATCATCATCTATAAATGCATGTTGAATAGCATTTTTGGTGAATTGTAATAATTCTTGATTTGAGTATTGAAAATTTTCTTGGACTTTTTGATACTCTTTTCCGATGGTTGTTTCCATAAAAGGTGGATCATCAGAGTTAATACTCACAGAAATACCCTGTTGATTTAAAAAACGAATGGGGTGTGATGCGATATCAGGAAATAAACCTAACTTGATATTGCTAGATGGGCAAACTTCTAGATGAATATTTTTTTCTTTAATAATTGCCAAAGTTTCGGGGCATTTTGCTGCGGCAACGCCATGCCCTATGCGTTGGATATGACAGTTATAAATAGCATGTTGGATAGATTTAGCATCACCAAATTCACCCGCATGAATCGTACACTTCAATCCACCCTCATGGGCGATACGATAGGTTTTGTGGAATAACTCGACAGGAATATCAATTTCATTCCCGCCGAGACCAAAACCAACAATCGTTGAAAAAGGTTCTTTAATGGCTTGTCGAGCTACTTTTTCACATGCAGCCGGTCCAAAATGACGAACACCAGTAATAATTGTTCGCCCAATGATTCCAAAATCATGCTCAGCATTAAAAATGGCTTGCTCAATTGCAGCAAGATGTTCGTTTGAAGGAATACCGGTGCTCTGTTCTGCATGATCAGGCGAGTACATCATTTCAGTATAGATACACCCATCTTGCGCACTTGCTTTTAGGTAATCATAGGTTATGTCATAGTAATCCATAGGTCTTTTGATTAAAAAAGCAATTTGATCATACGCGTTTAAAAACGTTATAAAATCTTTATATTGATAGCCATTTTTTGTAGTGTTTAAAAGTTCGGTTGGGAATTTCAATTTGTTTCTTATAGCAAGCTGTATGGCCAAGTCTGGACAGATGGTTCCCTCGAGATGAACGTGTAATTCGGCTTTAGGCAGACTAGACATGGTTTAAAAACCATTTTCTTGATGGAATATCTTTTATGTTAGCACATTCTGTGAAATAATTGACAGCATCATTCAGCCCGATCGGAAAAGTTTCATGAATACTTTTGATATCGATAAATTTTACGTCAGTCCTTATGACAAAATGATGCGTAAATTTGACGCGGAACATGAAAAATCACGTTCTCAGATTAAAGAAATTGAAAAGCACCAGAAAATTGCGAAATTACGTGATGCGCCAATAGAAGCGAACAGTGAAGATAAAATCTGGTCAGGTTTCTAAGTATGGCCATTTGGTTTCGTGAGTATAATGTTGACGAAATTAATCGTCGTGGTGAAAACACCCTTGCAGATTTTTTGGGGATTCAATTTACCGATATTCACGATGATGCATTGATAGCCGAAATGCCTGTATCTGCCAAAGTGAAACAACCCATTGGCATTGTTCATGGCGGCGCAAATGTTGTTTT